>JAAYZW010000015.1 GCA_012514645.1 Chloroflexota bacterium | reverse complement strand
GGTAGGAGCGGCATTGATCAGCTGAAAATCTATTATTCAACCTACAAGTTTTCAGGTAAAATCGAGACATGGACAGATTCTTTTTACACCCAGATCAAATTATTGAGGGGACGGTGACTTTTCCTGATGCTTTGTCGAAACAGATTCGGAAAGTCTTGAGGCTGGACACCAAAAAAGACGCTGTAGTCGTGCTGGACAACTCGGGGCGGGAATACCTGGTGCAGCTTGACGGCGTGACCGGCAATCTGGTTACCGGACATGTGATGGACTGGCAGGCTGGTCGTCCTGAACCGATGATTCAACTGAGTGTGGCTTATAGTCTGGCGAAGCGTGAAAAAATCGAGTGGATCGTTCAAAAAGGGACCGAGATCGGGATAGCGAGGTTTATTCCATACGTCTCTTCACGTTCATTGGTGCAAGATTTGAATACGAATCGAGCCCGGCAAGACAGGCTCGAAGCGATCGCCCGTGAAGCTGCCGAACAAAGTCAACGCTCTCGCCTGCCAATTTTGCTGCCGGTGTCTTCCTACGGAGACATGCTTAAGAATACAGCGAGCTATGACCTGAAATTGATTGCCTGGGAGGGTACGGCGATTGTCCAGCGAGTTTGCCTTCAAACCTTACAACCCCTGGTGGGAAAGAAAGAGCAATCGCTGGTATTGCTGATCGGACCTGAAGGCGGCTTCAGCGCGGAAGAGGTAAGCCAGGCGGAAAGCTTCGGCTTTGAGCAGATCTCGTTAGGCAACACAATTTTGCGCATGGAAACAGCCTGTCTGGCTGGTGGAGCGATTTTGCGGCATCTGATCGATATGCTGCTGATGTAGGTTTCAGTTATTTCTTATATGCCGATTGGGCAGCAGGTTGCGCAGCCGTTTACTTGAATATTTAGCCGCGCCCAGGTTATTGCCTTCGGCGTCACGAACCGCGACAACCGTGCCGGGCTGAAAGCCTTCAAGATTGACCCCGCGAATGTCGAACCCCCTCATCCATTGGTCTGCAAAATCTTCGGGCATTTCCCACACGTGGTGTGTGAACCTGTGACCAAAGCGCAAGATGAACTCAATGCTCGCTTCGAAACGATCCCGTATGTAGCGACCTAACGGCAAACCGATGGCATTGAAGGGGAGTGTCTTGAAACTTTCCAGATAAGCGGCAGGAAAGAGCTGAATTGCATCTTCTTTGCGCATAGGGATCAAGGCGAGATCATGGAGAACGGTTTTGAAGTCGATGCCGTAGGTACCGGATACAGTATTGATTAATTCCTGATGCAGTTCAACGGAGAGATGTTTGAAACCCGTAGCGCGAAAATCTCTGGCGGGGGGGCTGCCAGGTTCGTGTGGGATCTGGGCATCCTTGATCAGTTTTGCTGCGAAGAAACCATTGGTCTGGAAGGTGAAGGTCCAGATTCTGAGTGCGTGGATGAGATCAGGGTGATAGTGCTGCCCTTCAAACTCGGTGAAACCGTGCACCTGGTATTTTTGAGCGGGTGCGGGGTCAAGGTGGAAAGCACCCGGAAAGGCTTCAAGCAGCGCAGAGACGACGGCTTCATCTTCCTCGGGGTTGAGGGTGCAGGTGGAATAAACCAATTCGCCCCCGACCTTGAGCGCTTTGGCAGCAGAAAAAAGCAGTGCGGTTTGTCTGCTTGCCAGGCGGGTACGTTCGTCTTCGGTGATCGGGCGATGGGGGTGGCTGGCAGAGGCGCGCAGGCTCTGCATGCTGCAGGGCGCATCCAGTAAGATTTGATCGAAGGTTTCGGGGAACCAATCGCCAAAACGTTCACCCGGGTAGTTCGTGATGGCGTAATTGACGGCGCCCCAGGTTTGCAATACTGTGCGAAGCGCGGGCAGGCGCGAAGCAGCAGAATCGTTGGCGATCAAGAAATCGCGGTCAAGTGAGGTGTC
>JAAYZW010000188.1 GCA_012514645.1 Chloroflexota bacterium | reverse complement strand
CAACATGCTCTTCGACCATTTTGCTCATCTGGTAGGTGAAAAGGCTCATTGTCGGCAGAGCGGCGTAAGGGTTTGTGTCTGGCTGGTTATGCTCCCACTGCTCTTTGGCTTGCTGTTCGTCGAGGTAAGACCAGTTGAAGATTTGCTGAGCGTGAAATTTTTGGGTTGCCAGCGCTTTGAAAGGAGTTCCGGAGAGGTGCAAGGTGAAATTTCGATTAATTTTTTCGAATGCCCGGTCAGTCTTGATGGTGTCGACACCTTCATGAGCTTCGTCAATGACCAGCAGGTTCCACTCAACATCGCCGACCCACGCCAGCTTGTCGAAATCACCCCCGGCAAAGCGGGCGCCTTTGAGGTCCTGGAGCGAAATAAAAGCCAGGCAGCGGATATTGAGCTTATTCTCACTGTCCGCGATGACGTAGGACAGGTATTCATCCCGAGAGATTGGGCTTCTCTCGGAGAGCGCGCTGGTTTCTGAAACAAACTTCAGCCCGGGTTCCTGCCAGGCGATGAATTTGGTAAAGTCGTCGTACCACGAGTTGGCGATCGCTGGTCGGTTGGTAACAATGAGCACGTTTTCTGCGTTGATTTTGCGGGCAAAATCGTAGGTTGTCAGCGTTTTGCCAAAGCGAGGCTTGGCGTTCCAGAGAAATTCTTTGCCGTGAATTGGGTGGTTCCAGTAATCCAGGGTGGCTTCGACAGCCTCGTCTTGCTCTGCGCGCAGGATGTAATCTATCTTTTCATCACTCACCTGGACTTCGTCATAATCCTGGCGGATATAATCGTCTGTCATTTGTTCTGCCAGTGCGGGGTCGCCAAAGTCAAACCATTCTGTGGCGCGGTTCTCATTGAGCACTTGTTTGATTTCGCGGAGACGATAATAGCGGTGCAGGTCCCGGTCATGGAAAAGTATGTTGTCGCTTCTGAGCGCTGGGCGCTCGAAGACCAAATTTGGCTGCACGCCGATGGTGCCGGTTTGCTGTAAAACACGCTTATTCACGTCTGGCTGGGTTGTCTCACCAACCTTGACATAGCCTTTGTGGGTGGGCAACTGGGGCAGGGTGTAGCCGTAGACTTTGAGGGCTAACTTGCGATATGGGGCGATAGTTGTCTTGTTCATTCGATAATTTCCTCCCTTGCTTCTTTATATACTTCGGTGATCGGGGTGGGCAGGTATCTGAATTGTGGAAGCATTAAGGTTTCTTCCTGGCTGTCAAACAAACCGAGCTGTTTGGTTTTTGGGTGCGGAGTGTAAACTTCACCGGGCTCAAGAACAACATGATCAAAAATTTGATGCAGGGTGTATTCGGTTCTGATTACCTGGATGTGCTTTGTGTTTTTCTTGAAATTAAGGGGCGCCCATTCGCTGAAAATAATCTGACCGCCGCTGATCGTTGTGCGTTTCAAAAAATCACCCTGGACGATATTGGTGATGATGAGCGTCTTGGCGCTTTCTTCGACGCTGCTCTTGGGTTGTTGGTCGAATTTGGCTGCGAAGGCTTTGTAAAAATCGTGAAAAGTCACATAGAGATTGATCACACATTTCTTGAGATTGTCATCGAGGAGTTCGATCCCATATAAAGATGAGATGGCGAGCAGGGCAAAATTCTCAAAGCGAACCAGGTCGTCAGAAAATTGTTCAGCAAGTTGGGTGAGCCGTCTTTCGAGAATGTTGATCAAAAAAGCGCCTTCACCGGCTGCTGGTTCGAGCACGGTTGTGACAGCCTGTGTGATCACCTCGTTCAGACCGGGGAGGGTGACCATCGCGTCGACGATTGTTTTTGGAGTAAAAACTTCGCCGTGCTGTTGAACGCGTCTTTTGCTTTTTATGAGAACTTCGTTTTCATCCAATATACTGCCCTGTTTCTGTTTTATTGAAT
>JAAYZW010000187.1 GCA_012514645.1 Chloroflexota bacterium | reverse complement strand
GATCTGATCAGTTTTGGGCTCAACAAGCTCGAAGGTCGCTCCAACGGCACCTACCTCGACCAGGACTGGGTTTGGCTGCAAATTGGCAAAGAAAAACTGAAAATGTTCCCGGTGGAATGGATCCAGCTTCGCGGAAGGCACAATCTCTACAATGTCCTGGCTGCGTCTGCCATCGCGGCAGCCGCCACACTCGCCCTCCCCGCCATTCAAACCGCCGTGGAAGAGTTTGAAGGCGTTCCACATCGCATGGAATTCGTGCGCGAAGTCAACAATGTGCAGTGGATCAACGATTCCATCGCCACTGCCCCTGAGCGCACCATTGCGGCAATCGAATCTTTCAAAGAACCGCTTATTCTACTGCTTGGCGGTCGCGATAAAAACCTTCCCTGGGATAGACTGGCAGCCCTGGTCAGAAGCAAAGTTGAGCGTGCGATCCTTTTTGGTGAAGCTGCCGACCTGATCAACGAAGCGATTGGTCCGCGAAAACCCGGACAGCACCTCAAATCGGTTGTCGTTGTCAAAGACCTGGCAGAAGCCTTGAAATCCGCCCAGATTCAAGCCCAGGAAGGTGATGTGGTTTTGCTTTCGCCTGGTGCTACCAGCTATGATGCTTTTAAAGATTTCGAAGAACGTGGACAGTTCTTTAGAGAGTGGGTGAACAAACTATGATCAACCAAACCAAACCCAAAAGAAGAAAAAATACCATTTCCGGATTCTCGATCGACATCCCCTTCGTGCTTACTTTGGTCTGTCTGCTGGTTATCGGTTTAATGATGGTCTATTCGACCGATCTGGATGCCTCTCTGCGTATGGGTGAAGACCCCGGCTACGTTTTCCAGCGACAGGTGCTTTGGGTCGCGCTGGGTCTGGCGGTGATGATCTTCCTGACTTTCTTCGACTATCACAACTTCCAATTATTGGTGATCCCTATCGCCATCGTGGTTATTGTCTTGCTGGTGGCGGTTTTGGTACGAAACGAGGTGCAGTTCAACTCCTCACGGGCACTGTTTAGCGGCTCTGTTCAGCCTGGTGAGCTTGCCAAGGTGGCGGTAATCCTCTACCTTTCAGTGTGGTTGTCTAAACGTAACCACGAACAACTTTCTGATATCAGAAGTGGTCTTATTTCGCTGTTAATTATCCTCGCCAGCGTTGCCGCCTTGATCCTTTTCCAGACAGATATCAGCGCATCGATCACGATTCTCGTCCTGGGAATCATGATGTTCTTCCTGGGCGGTGGCAGCTGGAAGCACATTGCCCTGCTTGGGGGCATCGGCGCAGCAGTCGGTCTTCTGGCAGTGCGCTTTTACACCACCGGTCGCGTCCGTATAGCAGAATATCTGCAAGGTCTCCAAGACCCGACCCTCGGTTCTTTTCATATCCGCCGAAGCTTTGAATCGGTGATCAAAGGCGGATTCTTCGGCGTTGGTCTTGGTAATGCCAACACGAAGTTTACCGGTTTGCCTGTGCCCCACACTGACAGTATCTTCGCTGTGCTGGCAGAAGAAACCGGGTTGATTGGCGCTTTTATCCTGATCGCCTTGTACATCATTCTAATCTGGAGGGGTTACAAAATCGCCCAAAAAGCGCCAGATCGTCTCGGCTCGCTGATGGCTTTCGGGCTTACGGGCTGGATAGTGATCGAAGCATTACTAAACATTGTAGTGATTGTCGGGTTGTTCCCCTTTGCTGGCAACACCCTGCCTTTCATCAGCGCAGGTGGTTCCAGCATGGTTACCAACCTGGCAGCCGTTGGCATCATCTTAAATATCGCCCGTCAGGGCGAGGGTCTCAAAATTCAGGAAAGGAGTCAAACCAGTGCGACTGTTGATTTGCGCAGGCGGGACTGGCGGCGGAGTGTATCCGGCGCTGACCGTTACCGAAGTACTCGATAAATCGCGCCACCAGATTCTCTGGGTGGGCAGCGAAGGCGGCATGGAAGCCGGTCTTGTCGCGCGATCAGGGCTGGATTTTATAGCCATCCAGGCAGCCGGCGTTCATGGCGTTTCGCTTGCCAAACTGCCTGGAAATCTTGCGAAACTGGTGCGAGGTTATCAACAGTCACGAAAAATATTGAAGGAGTTCAGACCAGATGTGTTGTTTTTCACCGGCGGATATGTTGCTATCCCAATGGCGCTGGCAGGGCGAAGATATCAGTCGCTGCTCTACGTGCCGGATATCGAGCCTGGGTTGGCATTGAAAACGCTGGCAAAGTTCACAGACAACATCGCTCTGACCACTCCTGAATCAAAAAAATGGTTTAGTGAAAAAAGTAAAATGACAATTACTGGTTATCCTTTACGTGAAGATATCAAAAAATGGAGCAAACCTGAAGCCCAGCAATATTTTGGGCTCGACCCAGACCTGCCTGCCATCCTTTTCATGGGCGGCAGCAGCGGTGCTCGCTCGATCAACCAGGCAGTAGTCGCAATTTTGGATCAATTGCTTGAAGATTACCAGGTCATCCACCTTACCGGGCACCTCGACTGGGAACCAGTCCAGGCTGCCACGGTCAACGCTGGTGACCGGTATCATCCCTTCCCATATTTACACGAAATTGGCGCAGCTTTGGCAGCCGCAGACCTTGCGATTTCCCGCGCAGGCGCTTCCTCGCTCGGAGAATATCCCTACTTTGGCTTACCCGCCATCCTCGTGCCCTATCCGCATGCCTGGCACTACCAAAAAGTCAATGCCGACTACCTGGTGGAGCGTGGCGCAGCGGTCATGATCCGTGATGAAGAGCTGCAATTTGACCTGCTTCCGCTGATCAAAGATGTCATGGACAACCCAGCCTACCTTGAGCATATGAGCCGGGCGATGAGCGCGCTTTCGCAGCCGCTGGCTGCCGAGCGCATTGCCGCCTTGCTCTTTGAGATGGCGGAGGCTTAGGAGGAATTATGGTTAGCCTGCAAATCCTTTTCTACATCTTCATCGCTCTTTTCGCCGTTATTGGCATCATCCGCGGTTTCCGTAAAGAAATCGTCGTGACTGTCGCGGGCATTCTTGCGCTCTTTGTTATCGAAGTGGTCTTACCTAAAATTTTGACCGGCTCTCTTGATGCCACCAAGGCGCTTACTTTGAATTTAATCGTGCTTTTCGCTTGTGCTTTCTTTGGCTACCAGACTCCCAGCTTCAGACGCCTGACCGAAACCGGTCGCTTCGAGCGAAATTCTTCACTTGACTTGATATTGGGTGGACTCGCCGGCGCGCTGAACGGCTACATTCTCTTTTCTTCTGCCTGGTTTTACCTGGCAGAGGCAGGTTACCCCTTCACCGGGATTATGGCACCCGACCCCAGCACAGCTGTCGGTCAAAACGCGATCAATTTGCTCATTAATGCTTTTCCAAGCATCTTGACCGGCTCGTGGCTTTATATCGCCCTTGCTGCTGCGATTGCAATTGTATTGGCGGTGATCATCTAATGGAAAAAGTTCACTTTATCGGCATCGGTGGAACAGGTATTTCGGCTATTGCCCGGCTGCTTCTTGAAAGAGGCATCGAGGTTAGTGGTACCGATCTGCACGCCTCGCCCTATTTCGACGCGGTCACTCGCTTGGGCGCACGAACGCAGCTTGGTCACCACCCCGATATGGCGCTCGCGGCCGAGGTCGTGGTGCGCTCTTCTGCCGTTAAAGATGATGACCCCGAAGTATTGGCAGCAAAAGATGCTGGCATCCCCGTCTTGAAGCGTTCAGAGTTTCTGCCGCATCTGACTGTCGGCGCGAAAACGCTCGCGATCGCTGGTTCACACGGCAAAACCACCACCACCGCTATGGTTGTGCATCTTTTGAGGGCTGCAGGGCTGGACCCAAGCTTCATTCTCGGAGCTGACATCAAAGGGCTGCAATCGAATGCTCATTCCGGCAAGGCTGATCTTTTTGTCATCGAAGCAGACGAATATGACTATATGTTCCTGGGACTCACACCAACCGTCAGCGTGGTCACCAATATCGAATACGACCACCCCGATTTCTTCCCCACCAACCGGCATTATACCTATGCGTTTGTCGATTTCCTCGGCAAGACAGTTCAGGAAGGCGTCGCCCTGTTGGGCATTGATGACACCGGTGTTCGAAAACTACTCCCGTTTTTGACTTTCCCCAACCGGAAATTGCTGACCTTTGGATACGATCCTTCCAGCGACTACCAGGTGGTTGACTATATGGTCATTGAGGCTGTCCAAAGCTTCAAGATCAGGCTGCCAGACGGTGGAGAAGCCGGACCTTTTAGCGTGCACCAACCCGGGAAATTCAACGTGCTAAACGCCGCCGCAGCCCTGGCAACCGCCCATGTAACCGGAATCGATTTGCGAGAGCTTGGCAACGCTTTTGCCAGTTTTGAAGGTACCAGCCGGCGATTCGACCGCGTCTGCGGCAACACCGAGATCATGGTGTTCAACGATTACGGGCATCACCCCAGCCAGCTCTCACAAACCATCCAGGGAGCCCGGCAGTCTTATCCGGGGTACAAAATCTGGGCAGTTTGGGAGCCGCACACCATCAGCCGCACCCGTCGGCTGCAACGCGATTTTACCAAGGCACTCGCCGAAGCCGATCAGTCCGTGATCCTCAAGCTGTTTGGCGCCAGGGAAGATAACCCGAGTTTCACCCCTGGCACGATCGCTAATGAGATCGGAAAGGGCAAGTGTGTTTACCTGCCTGAGAACGATGAAGCAATCAACTACATTGAGCAAAACCTGGGCGGCAAAGACCTGTTGATCGTTTTCTCCGCCGGTAAGGGACCCGAGTTTTCAACAGAACTGTGCGGGAAATTAAACCTGGAGGCATCCAATGACTAAATTACCTCTGCAGCAGCTCAGAGAGATTTTTGGGGAACGCCTGCAAGAAAATGTTAAGTTAAACAATTACACCACCACCCACGTAGGCGGTGCCGTTGGGGGCATGATGTCGATCAACTCCGCCAGTGAAATGGAATTCGCCCTTCAAAACTTATGGGAACTGGACGTGCCTTATCACATCCTCGGCAGTGGCTCCAACCTTTTAGTTAGCGACAGCGGCTTCCCCGGCATTATCCTGCACAATCGCAGCCATAACGTCAAGATTAACACCAAGGTTGACCCACCGCTGATCACCGCCGAAAGCGGTGCCACGCTTGGGCAAGTCGCCCAAATGGCATCACGACGGGGTGTTTCGGGCTTCGAGTGGGCAAACAGCATCCCCGGCACGGTCGGCGGTGCGGTTTATGGCAATGCAGGCGCGCACGGCTCGGATGTCGCCGGGAAATTGCAATCGGTACTGGTGATCACCCGTGAAGCCGGCACCCACCTGCTCACTAACCAGGACATGGGTTACGAATACCGCTCAAGCAAATATAAGCGTGAACGCAAGCCGATCATAATCCTGGAAGCCACCTTTGTTGGCGGGCACGCAGACCCGCAGGCTTCGCTTGACCTTCTGCACGATTTGACCGAAAAACGGAAGAAGACCCAGCCGGTCGGTCCGTCTTTTGGCTCAACCTTCAAGAATCCACCAGGGAATTTCGCCGGCAAACTGTTGGCAGAAGCCGGCATGAAAGGCGAAACCTGCGGCGGCGCTTCTTTCAGCAAAGTGCATGCTAATTTCATCGTCAACCACGGCAATGCCACCGCGCAAGACTATTATTGCTTGATTCGCCGGGGGCAAAAACGTGTCAAAGAGCAGTTTGGTATTGATCTGCAGCTCGAAATTGAATTGTTAGGAGAATTCCACGATGTCGAATAAGCTCAACGTGGTCCTGATCTTTGGTGGAAAATCCGGCGAACATGACGTCTCCCTGATGTCTGCCCGTTCAGTGCTTAATGCCATCGACCACGAAAAGTACCAGGTTTTCCAGGTGGGTATCACCCGTAAAGGGCGTTGGACCTACTCTGAAAACACATTGATTGCCTTCGAAGATGAACTGACAGATCTGCTGAACGAAGCCCTGATACTTTCCGAAGGCGAGTCCGCCTGCCTCTATGAAGTAATCGACGGACAGTTGCAGGAAGTCGCCGTAATTGATATTGTTTTCCCGATTTTGCATGGCACTTTCGGGGAAGATGGCACCATCCAGGGTTTGCTCGAAATTCAAAACTGCGCCTATGTCGGCTCTGGTGTATTGGCATCATCGGTTGCGATGGACAAAGCCTTGTGTAAAGACGTTATCGCCCATGCCGGTGTGCCGGTGCTTCCCTATGACGTTTTCAACCGCCAGGAAATTGAGACTGATCTGGAAACGGTCGTAACAACAGCAGAAAGGATCAGCGCTTACCCATTGTTTGTGAAACCAGCCAACCTGGGTTCATCAGTAGGAATCAGCAAAGCCAAAAACCGTGCTGAGCTGGGCGCCGCTTTACTGCTGGCTGCCCGCTTTGACCGCCGGGTTTCGGTCGAACGCGGAATTGAAGCTCGCGAAATCGAGATCAGCGTGCTCGGAAACGAAAATCCGTTCGTCTCCCAGCCCGGTGAAATCATCCCCGGAGACGAGTTTTATACCTATAAAGACAAGTACCTATCAGGCGACCCACTGATTGCCATCCCCGCCGCGATTCCAAACCAGCTCTCCAACCAGTTAAAAACCTGGGCGGCGCAAGCCTTTCGGTTGATCGACGCTTCCGGTCTGGCGCGGGCAGACTTTCTGCTGGATAAAAATAGCGGCGAAGCCTGGTTCAGTGAGATCAACACCATGCCCGGTTTCACACAAATCAGCATGTATAGCAAGCTGCTGGCACACAGTGGTTTCGAATACACGCAGCTGATCGACCGACTGATCGAATTAGGGCTTCAAAGAAAAGCCGACCAGGCTCGTACGATCAGAAAATTCGAGGTGAACGATGAGCAGTAACCCGAAGAACATGTCACGGGCAGACCAGGTTCGCGCTCGCCGCAAAATCGAAAAAGTGCAGCGTAAACCGATCCCCCGCAGCGAAAACCGCGGTGCGCGGGAGATGAGCAATGCCTCACGCGTGGTTTCGCGCCATAACACCTACCGCTCATCCAGCGCTCACGTCACCTCAACGAAGCAGCGTCGACAGGTTTATCTGCCAACCGGAACACCCGGTAGTGAAGTGCGGCTGCCCACCCTGCCCCGTATTAGTTTTAGCTGGCGCTGGCTTTCGGCGATCCTGATGGTTGCTGCCGTCGTCGTGCTTTACATGATGTTGAACGCCGACACCTTTCGGGTCAACACGGTCAACCTGACAGGCGGCATTCGCGTCCCTTCAGAAGAAGTAAAGGCGATGCTGAACGTGACCGGTGAATCGATTATCCACGTTAACCCCAGCCAGGTTGAAAAGCAGATTCTGGCGACCTTCCCGGACATTAAGTCTGCACTCGTGGAAGTTGCCTTGCCAGACAGCCTGAACGTAGTCATCGTTGAGCGCATCCCTGCCATTCTCTGGATCGAAAATGAGCAGGAACTTTTCTGGATTGACCAGGACGGTTTCACTTTCAGCGTGCGCGGAGAGGCTAATTTGCCCATCCGTGTCTACGCAAACAGCACCCCTCCTTTCGCGCTTGGCTACGTTGAACCGATTGCGGTACTGCCGGGCGAAGAACCTGAAGAGGATGAGCTGCCAGAAAGGGTTCCAGCAATCGACCCAAATTTTGTGAGCACTGTTCAAAAATTGAACACAATCAAGCCCGCCGAAACCATCATGCTCTATGACAGCGCGAATGGTCTCGGATGGACCGACCCTCACGGCTGGCAGGTCTATTTTGGCACACAAACCGAAGACATTGACATGAAACTTGTTGAATATTCCTACATCGTCGAAGCGATACTGGATAGAAACTTGCAACCAGTGTTGATTAGTATGGAATTTCTACACGCACCCTATTATCGTTTGGAGCACTAACATGGAAGAAGAAATTATTGTAGTTGGATTAGATGTTGGCACATCAAAGGTTTGCACCCTGGTAGCCCGGGTGGAGAACGGGATGAATTTGCGCATCCTCGGTGTTGGGATCGAACCCTCCCAGGGTATTCGCAAAGGTACCGTCAACGACATCAACGCTGCCTCCGAGGCAATTTCGCGGTCAATCGAGAAAGCCGAACGTACCTCGGGTTTTGAGATCAATAGCGCGATCGTTAACCTCGCCGGGATACAGGTTTCTTCCACCATCAGCAAGGGTGCTGTCGGCATTTCTGGTCGAGTGATCGACCAGGAAGATGTCTACCGAGCACTCGACAGTGCCCAGGCAATCGCAGTACCCCATAATCGTGAGATTGTGCACGTGATTCAGCGTGGTTTCAACATTGATGGTCAGGAAGACATCAGTCAGCCCATCGGCATGCATGGTTATCGCATGGAAGTGGAAGCACACATCATCACCAGCGCTGCCTCCACCATGGAAAACATGCGGCAGTGTGTCTCGATGGCGGGAATCGATGTCTCTCAATTTGTGCTCAACCCGCTCGCGTCAAGTGAAGCGATCCTCTCAGAGACAGAGCGCGAGATGGGCGTTGCCGTGATCGATCTTGGCGCAGGCACAACCGGCGTGGCGATCTATGTTAAAGGAGACGTCTTCCACGCCAACGTTTTGGGTATTGGTGGCAATCACGTCACCTCCGACATTGCCCAGGGACTGCGTTTGCCCCTCGATGTCGCTGAAGAAGTCAAACTTCAACACGGTTATGCGGTGCTGGAAGATATCAGCGAAGAAGAATTCTTCAATATTGTTGCCTTTGGCTCAGAACAAGCCAGCAAGGTTGACCGCCGTGAGCTGGTCAACATCATTGAAGCCCGTGCCGAAGAGATTATGGTCATGGTTCAGCAGGAAATCAAGCGGTCTGGCTATGACACAATGCTCCCTGCCGGAGTGGTTTTGACCGGAGGCGGCGCAAATTTGCCCGGAATACGTAACCTTGCAGCTAATATTCTGAATCTGCCTGTCAGGATTGCCCAGCCCGAAAAGATGGTCGGTCTGATCGACCAGATCAAAAGCCCCGCCTACGCGACCAGTGTCGGTTTGCTCAATTGGGGCATTTTATTCAGTGAAACAAACCAGATCGCTCCAGAGCGACCTGGAATTGGTAAGAAGTCAAGCCTCAAGTCCAAAGCGGATGGACTGAAAGCATGGCTGACACGAATACTACCTTAATTCAATACAACGTTTGCTAGAGGAGATAAAAAATGGAAGCAAAACAATCAGAATCGTTCGCACGAATCAAAGTCGTCGGCGTAGGCGGGGGCGGCTGCAATGCTGTCAACCGCATGATCGCCGAAGGGCTGCAGGGAATTGAGTTCATCGCCATTAACACCGATGCCCAAGCCCTGCTGAAATCACAAGCTCAATATCGGGTCCGCATCGGCGACAAAGCCACGCGTGGTCTTGGCGCAGGCGGCGACCCCAAAATCGGTCGGGTTGCCGCAGAAGAATCTGCCGAAGACCTGTACGAAGTGCTCAAAGGCAGTGACATGGTCTTTGTTACCGCCGGTATGGGCGGTGGCACTGGCACCGGCGCTGCACCTGTAGTCGCCCAGATTGCCAAGGAAATCGGCGCACTCACAATCGGAGTGGTCACCCGCCCGTTCGGGTTCGAAGGCTCACACCGTGCCAAAGCCGCCGAGCAAGGCTCTATGGCGCTTAAAGAGCACGCTGACACGCTGATCGTCATTCCCAACGACCGCTTGCTGCAGATTGTGACCAAGAATATCGGTCTCAACGATGCTTTTCGGCTGGCGGACGATGTGCTTCGCCAGGGCATACAGGGCATTTCAGAGCTGATCACCGTTCCTGGTCTGATCAACCTCGACTTTGCCGATGTCAGGACAATCATGTCTGAAGGCGGCGCAGCCCTGATGGCTGTTGGTCAGGCTTCCGGTGAAGACCGTGCCCGCCTGGCAGCAGAGCAAGCCATTTCGAGTCAACTCCTCGACGTCACCATCAATGGCGCTCGCGGCATTCTCTTCAATGTGACCGGTGGTCCCAACCTCTCGCTGTTTGAAGTAAACCAGGCAGCCGCGATTATTAAAGAGACCGCCAGCTCGGATGTAAACCTTATCTTTGGTGCTGTGGTTGATGAGAACATGGGTGATAACATCCGCATCACCGTTATCGCAACCGGGTTTGACAGGAGTGTTGCTTCGCTGGAGGGGGAGCAGAGTTTTTTTCGAGGAACAAAGTCACAAAAACCGGTCGAGCGCCCCGGCAGCGGTGATCAGGCGCGTCACGAACAAACCCAGTCTGTTCGCACCACCCCGCGGGAGCAATATCTCTACACCAGTGATTTCGATATTGACACCCCCTCCTACAAGAGAAGGAACCAGAACAGTCGCTAAGTATTGTCGGACTCCTCTGCGGGTTGCATAAACCATTTCTCCTCCCTCATGAAGAGGGAGGAGAAAAAACATTTCAAAAATCACTTCTGCCATTACGGGGAAAGCAAAGGACCTTTCTTGCCAGTCAACCGATCGTGTCGGCGTCCGGCGAAGCACCCAATCAACGAAGGTTCGAGTGCTCTTGGGAATTATGTGATCTGACCACAGGGCTTGTGTTGTCTGGACCTTTTCGGCGGCAACCTGGGTTTACTCTGAAGACCAGCATTAACTAACAACAAAACCCTAGCCATTCTCAGCGAAGAAATGGATCATACTGCCCCACCTCTCATTTCTCGTTTGCTTTGGCGGCTAAAAGCCTACGCGCATGGAGTCAATTTAAATCAAGGCATGCCCTCACCTCCAAATGTTAACGATTTCAGCCAATAATCCCAGGGATGTTGATTTTCTCAATACTATTCCACTGGCTCTCCCTTGATTCATAATCGGTTGCGTGTATATTTTCGCGAACGCAATTCCGTCAAAATTTTAAGGTTGTGCATTCTAAATTGTCTGGTTAAATCCACTCCGCCCGTGCTACAATATAGCCCTACATTTAGGGAGCAGGAAAATAAGACCCCCAACATATAGGGGTAAGAGGAGTTATTGTTCATGAAGTGCCCATATTGCCTGAACCTGGACACAAGCGTAATCGACACTAATAAAGACGCCCACGGCGGCATCCGTCGACGGCGTGAATGCAAGCAATGTCACCAGCGTTTCAGCACTTATGAGCGTCCGATCCTCACCACCCCCCTGATCATCAAGCGTGACGGCACCCGTGAGGAATTCGACCGGGAAAAACTGCTGTCCGGGCTGCGCATGGCTTGCTCCAAGCGCCCCATCTCCGCTGCACTTATTGACCAGCTGGTCAATAACATAGAAGCAGACCTCCAAAAAAAAGGTCGCTCCGAAATTAGTTCACGTCTCGTGGGGGATCTTGCAGTAAAAGCACTTCAGGAGATTGACCATATCGCCTACATTCGATATGCGATCGTCTACCTTCGCATGGATGATCTGCACACGATCCGTGACGAAATCAACCGCTTGCTTACTGAAGAAGAATAACTACCAAAGGATAATATTATGACCGAACAGACACCCACCAGCCTGGGTTTGTACCCAACACCCCCCATACCAGAAGATCTTCCCTCAATCGACCTGACCGAAAACTCACGCCAAATTCTCTTGAAGCGATATCTGCGACATGGTAAGGATGGCGAGCCTGTCGAAACAATCGATGAGATGTTCTGGCGGGTTGCCTGGCACGTCTCAGACACGCCCGAACGCGGTGAAGACCACGATCAATTGGCACGGGATTTCTACCACATGTTGGTCAGCAAAGCCTTTTTCCCCAACTCTCCAACCTTCACCGGTGCCGGCACTCCGCTCGGTCAACTGGCTGCGTGCTTTGTTATGCCGATTTCTGATGACATGGGGCGCGCAAAAGATGGCATTTTCAGCACTTTGCGAAACGCAGCCTTGATTCAGCAAACCGGCGGCGGTAATGGCTTCAATTTTTCACGCCTGCGCCCTTCCGGATCACTGGTCAACGCCTCTGCCGGTCAAGCCACTGGTCCTGTCGGCTTCTTAAAAGTCTACGACAACGCCTTCGGTGAAATTGCCCAGGGCGGCACACGGCGGGGTGCGAATATGGGTGTTTTGCGCGTCGATCACCCTGATGTCGAAGATTTTATTGTTTGTAAAACCAGCGAAACCGCGATAACCAATTTCAATATTTCACTGGCAATCACTGACGATTTCATGCAGGCTGTCGAAGATGATGCCGATTGGGAATTTCACTTCCCGGACATCCACGATCCCCGATATAAAACCTTTCATGGCACTATCACCCAGGCAGAAAAAGCCGGACTGCCAATCAAGACTTACAAAACCGTCAAAGCCCGTTCTTTGTTCAACAAATTTGTCAAACAAGCCCATCACAACGGTGAGCCTGGGGCGCTTTTTATCGATGCTGCCAACCGACAAAACCCTGTCCCACATCTCTACGAACTTGAAGCCACCAACCCCTGTGGTGAACAATGGCTGGGACCCTACGAGAACTGCTGTCTTGGCTCGATCAACCTTGGTCAGCATTTTGGCGAAAATGGCACGGTCGATTGGTTTAAACTCCGTCAGACCACCAAAACTGCCACGCTCTTCCTGGATCACGTAGTCGATAAAAACGCTTACGTGCCGGATGTGCCGGAATTGAAAGCAGCCGCCATAAACGCCCGCAGAATTGGGCTTGGCATCATGGGTCTGGCAGACCTGATGTACCACTGTGGTGTACGCTATGGTTCAGAAGAGTCGCTCGAGTTCGCTTCCCAGGTCATGGAGTATGTGCGCTATTTTGCGATGGAAACCAGCATTGAATTAGCAGAACAGCTTGGCGCGTTTCCGGCGATTACCGGCAGTATCTACGACCCTCAGGCAATGCAGTGGGAGCGGCCCATTCCGCTTTACCCCAATAGCCGTAACTGGCAGCGCCCCTACCTGGATTGGGGTCTGATCACCGACGGCATCAAGGCGCACGGTATCCGCAACGCCGCCCAGACAACAATCGCCCCCACCGGCACGATTGGAACGGTTGCCGGGGTTGAGGGCTATGGCTGCGAACCAGTTTTCGCCCTTGCCTATGTGCGTCACGTTAATGATAAGGGCAAAGACTTGCTGCTCAATTATGTCAGCCCACATTTCCAACAAGCACTCGACGATACCAACCTGGCTGAGGAGGATAAGGCCGAGATCATCAACATGGTGCTCGAACATGGCAGCTGTGAACACATCGAGCAACTGCCGATGCATATCCGCAATGTTTTCGTAGTCTCATCCGATGTAACAGCCAAAGAACATGTCTACATTCAGGCAGCTTTGCAGCGTTTTGTGGACAACAGCCTGAGCAAGACGATCAACTTCCCGGCAGGAACCACCGAGGAAGAGGTCGCTGAGGCGTTCAAACTCGCTTGGCGGCTGGGCTGCAAGGGCATCACGGTTTACATCACCGGCTCACGCGAGAATGTGGTTTTGGAAACCAAGAAGACCATGGAAAAGAAAGAACCCGCGCCTGAAGCTCCTAAAATCCAACTTTATGGACAGGATCAAAGCGGTCAGTTGAGTTTCCTGAAGGAGAATAAAAAACCGCGGCCGCGCACGCTCAAGGGTTATACCTATTCAATTGAAACGCCATTGGGAAAAGCCTTCGTCACAATCAATGAAAATGG
>JAAYZW010000186.1 GCA_012514645.1 Chloroflexota bacterium | reverse complement strand
TGGTTCTGCAGCGTTACAGCAGCTCACCAGATCCCTTGATTCTGATGGATACACCCTATCGCATGGCAAAACTACTCGATGAAGTTGCCACTGCCTTTGGTAAGAAACAAGTTATCTTTCTGGCGACAGACCTGACCCTCCCAAGCGAGCGCGTCTACCTTGGCGAGGTGCAGGAGGTGCAGGCAAAAGTCACTAAGCGCAAAGCCGAGTTTATTTTGATTATCGATAAGCCCGAAAGGAGGCGTTCATAATCCCACCGCGCCCTCTTCGGGTTCGTAACAAGCATGTGGAGCTTCCGGTTTACATGCCAGATGCCACCTACGGTTACGTCCGTTCCCTCACCAGTCATGACCTGCGCCAGGTCGGCTTGCCGGCATTAATGATGAACGCCTTTCACCTGATGCAAAAGCCCGGTTCCTCCATCATCCAATCGTTGGGCGGACTTCACCAGATGGCGGATTGGGACGGTCTAATCATGACCGATTCAGGCGGTTTCCAGGCTTACTCCCTCATCCGGCAAAACCCAAAGTTTGGCAGCCTGACCCCCAAGGGCATCCTCTTTCGACCCGAAAACTCCACCCGAAAGCTCAATCTGACCCCCGAAAAAAGCATTCAGCTTCAATTTGGTTACGGCTCTGATGTCTTGATTACTTTGGACGACTGCACACACATCAACGCCAGCTACGAAGAACAAAGGCTGGCAGTCGAGCGCACGATTGCTTGGGCAAGGCAAGCCAAAAAGACTTATTTGCAGCAGATAAAATCGCGCAATCTGCCCGATAGTGAACGACCATTAATTTTCGGTGTGATCCAGGGCGGGGCAGAACCCGACCTGCGCAGGCAATGTGCCGAAGCGCTGCTCGAAATTGGCTTTGATGGTTTTGGTTTCGGTGGCTGGCCCCTGGACAAAAACTCCAACCTTATCACCGACGTGCTCGAACTTGTGCGCTCGTTGGTTCCCCGCGAGTTTCCCATTCACGCTCTCGGCATTGGTCACCCCGAAAGCATCGTCACCGCCTTCAAGATAGGTTACGAAATGTTTGACAGCGCCTTGCCCACCCGCGATGCCCGCCACGGTCGTCTCTATCGCAAGGATGGCGTCAAATTGACAGCCAACACCCCACCCGGATGGTTGAAATTTACTTATATCAACACCGAAACCTACATTCGCGATCCCAACCCAATTGAAGAAGGCTGCAACTGCCCAACCTGCCAGGATTACAGCCTGGGCTATCTTTATCACCTTTACAAAATGCGCGATCCTTCCTACTTCCGACTCGCCACCATGCACAATTTGCGCCTGATGACTCGCGTGATTGCTGACCTGAAAGAAAACCATGTCTGACAACGAGCTTCTTGACATCTTTGTGAGCAAAGTGCAGGAAAGCGCGAAGTACGCTCAGATTGAACCCAACCTGGTACGCCAGATTGCCTTGGAGGAGTTGAAGAACCAAAAAGATCAGCGCACTGCCTTTAAAAGCACCCGCACCCGCCTGCACCGTTTGACCGGAGCCTTCCTCGCTACTAAATTAGACTACGCGAAGTGGCTGGGAAGTTTCGAGTCTATGCCAGATAAGCGGTCCGAAGAGTTTCTGGAAGCACGTAAAGCGATGATGAAACTGCACGCCTCCACACACGAGCGCTTGCCTTTTCTCGAGCGTTTTTTTCAGAGCTGCCTGGCATCTGTCGCTCCGATCGCTTCCCTGCTCGATCTGGCTTGTGGGCTCAACCCCCTGGCACTTCCCTGGATGCCGCTCGCCGATCACTGCGAGTATCATGCCTGTGATGTGGTCGAACCACTAACCGTTTTCCTGCAAAATTTTTTCACGCTCACCGCGCAGCCTGGAAGCGTCTTCACCTGCAATCTGCTCGAATCCATCCCACAGCAGCCCGTCCAGATTGCCTTCCTGTTGAAACTTTTGCCAATCCTCGACCAGGTCGACCCAAACGCTTCATCCCGATTGCTGGAGCAGGTGCAAGCAGATCATTTGTTGGTCTCCTATCCATCCAAAAGTCTGAGCGGTCGCTCCAAGGGAATGAAGCAGACCTATGCTGAACATCTCGAACGCGTAACCGCCGGCAAAGGTTTTCAGATCCGGTCTTTTGATTTCCCCAACGAGACCGCCTACCTGTTATCACGATGAAAACGCTTTCCGAAAATGATATCCACAAGCTTATTCAGGCGGTGCACAGCTCACGCAAATATCGCGACCTGCTGCTGCCAGACGACCTGCTCAGAGATCTGATTTCTGTGAATTT
>JAAYZW010000185.1 GCA_012514645.1 Chloroflexota bacterium | reverse complement strand
TCCTCTGCGGGTTGCATAAACCATTTCTCCTCCCTCATGAAGAGGGAGGAGAAAAAACATTTCAAAAATCACTTCTGCCATTACGGGGAAAGCAAAGGACCTTTCTTGCCAGTCAACCGATCGTGCCGACGTCCGGCGAAGCGCCGAAACACTGAAGGTTCGAGTGCTCTTGGGAAACGTGTGATCTGACCACAGCGCTCGTGATGTCTGGACCTTTTCGGTGGCAACCTGGGATTGCTCTAAAGACCAGCATTAACTTACAACAAAACCCTTGCCATTCTCAGCGCAGAAATGGATCATACTGCCCCACCTCTCATTTCTCGTTTGCTTTGGCGGCTAAAAGCCTACGCGCATGGAGTCAATTTAAATTAAGGCATGCCCTCACCTCCAAATGTTAACGATTTCAGCCAATAATCCCAGAGATGTTGTTTTTCTCAATACTATTGCACTGGCTCTCCCTTGATTCATAATTGGTTGCGTGTATATTTTCCCAGACGCAAATCCGCCAAAAATTTAAGGTTGTGCATTCCAAATTGTCTGGTTAAATCTGCTCCGCCCGTGCTACAATATAGCCCTACATTTAGGGAGCAAGAAAATAAAACCCCCAACATATAGGGGTAAGAGGAGTAATTGTTCATGAAGTGCCCATATTGCCTGAACCTGGACACAAGCGTAATCGATACGAATAAAGACGCCCATGGCGGCATCCGCCGCCGGCGTGAATGCAAGCATTGTCACCAGCGTTTCAGCACTTATGAACGTCCGATCCTCACTACCCCACTGATTATCAAGCGCGACGGCACCCGCGAGGAATTCGACCGGGAAAAGCTGTTATCAGGGCTGCGCATGGCTTGCTCAAAGCGCCCCATCCCCGCCGCGCGCATTGACCAGCTGGTCAATAACATCGAAGCAGATCTCCAAAAAAAAGGGCGCTCCGAAATCAGTTCACGTCTCGTGGGGGATCTTGCTGTAAAAGCACTTCAGGAGATTGACCATATCGCCTACATTCGATATGCGATCGTCTACCTTCGCATGGATGACCTGCACACAATCCGTGACGAAATCAACCGCTTACTAACTGAAGAAGAATAACCAACCAAAGGATATATCATGACCGAACAGACACCCACAAGCCTGGGTTTATACCCAACACCCTCCATACCGGAAGATTTGCCCTCAATCGATCTGACCGAAAACTCCCGAAAGATTCTTATGAAACGTTATTTGCGTCATGGCAAGAATGGCGAGCCTGTCGAGACAATCGATGAGATGTTCTGGCGGATAGCCTGGCATGTCTCAGACACACCCGAACGTGTTGAAGACCATGATCAATTGGCGCGTGATTTCTACCACTTGTTGGTCAGTAAAGCCTTCTTTCCGAACTCACCAACCTTCACCGGTGCCGGCACCCCGCTCGGTCAACTGGCTGCCTGCTTTGTTTTGCCAATTTCTGATGACATGGGGCGCGCAAAAGATGGCATTTTCAGCACCTTGCGCAACGCTGCCCTGATTCAGCAAACCGGAGGCGGAAATGGCTTCAATTTTTCACGCCTGCGCCCTTCTGGGTCTCTGGTCAACGCCTCTGCCGGTCAAGCCACCGGTCCTGTGGGCTTCTTAAAAGTCTACGATAACGCCTTCGGTGAAATTGCCCAGGGCGGCACACGGCGGGGCGCCAATATGGGTGTTTTACGCGTCGACCATCCCGATGTGGAAGATTTTATTGTCTGCAAAACCAGCGAAACCGCGATAACCAATTTCAATATTTCGCTGGCAATCACCGACGATTTCATGCGAGCCGTCGAAGCTGATGCCGATTGGGAATTTCACTTCCCGGATATCCACGATCCCCGATATAAGACCTTTCATGGAACTATCACCCAGGCAGAAAAAGCCGGCTTGCCAATCAAGACTTACAAAACCGTCAAAGCCCGCTCTTTATTTAACAAATTTGTCACACAAGCTCATCACAACGGTGAGCCTGGAGCGCTTTTTATTGATGCCGCCAACCGACAAAACCCCGTCCCACATCTCTACGAACTTGAAGCCACCAACCCCTGCGGTGAACAGTGGCTGGGACCCTACGAGAATTGCTGTCTTGGCTCGATCAACCTTAGTCAGCATTTTGGCGAAAATGGCACGGTCGATTGGGTCAAACTGCGTCAGACCACGAAAACCGCTACGCTCTTCCTGGATCATGTCGTCGATAAAAACGCCTACGTGCCTGATGTGCCGGAATTGAAGGCAGCCGCCATCAACGCCCGCAGAATTGGGCTTGGCATCATGGGTCTGGCAGACCTGATGTACCACTGTGGTGTACGCTATGGTTCCGAAGATTCTTTCGAATTCGCCTCGCAGGTGATGGAGTATGTGCGTTATTTTGCCATGGAGACCAGCATCGAATTGGCGAAACAGCTTGGCGCGTTTCCAGCGATCACTGGCAGCATCTTCGACCCACAGGCAATGCAGTGGGAGCCACCTACCCCGCTTTCACCCTATTCCCGCAACTGGCAGCGCCCCTACCTGGATTGGGGTCTGATCACTGACGGCATCAAGGCGCACGGCATCCGCAACGCCGCCCAGACAACAATCGCCCCCACCGGCACAATTGGAACGGTTGCCGGAGTTGAAGGCTATGGCTGCGAACCGGTTTTCGCCCTTGCTTATGTGCGTCACGTTAATGATAAGGGCAAAGACTTGCTGCTCAATTATGTCAGCCCACATTTCCAAAAGGCACTCGACGATACAAACCTGGCTGAGGAGGATAAGACCGAGATCATCAACAAGGTGCTCGAACATGGCAGCTGTGAACACATCGAGCAACTGCCGAT
>JAAYZW010000184.1 GCA_012514645.1 Chloroflexota bacterium | reverse complement strand
GTCATCACCACCAACTGGGACTTCAATGTGGCAAAGAACCTCGCCGAAGCTAACCTGACCGCTGCCACCGCCGAGGACAAGGGCGAAGTCTTCATCCTTGCTCCGAATGACGGCACCGCTCGCGCTATTGCTGACGCTTTTGCTGCTGACACCGATGTGACCAAATACTACGTTACCGGTCAGGATGCTGAAAAAGCCTCTGTTCAATATATCATCGACGGCAAGCAGTCCATGACCGTTCTGAAAGATGTCCGCACCCTGGTCGCCGACGCGATCGCGGCTGCTGTTCCCTTCCTGGCTGGTCAGACACCAGAAGAAACCGCAACCTATTTCAACAATGTAATTGATGTGCCTGCCAAGCCCTCTGCTGTGGTCACGGTCACCCAAGACAATGTGAAACAAACCATCGTTGACTCTGGCTATTATCCTGCCAGCGACTTCACTGGTTTAGAGTAATTTAGTTCGATCGAGAGCAGTGACTGGTTACCCAGTCACTGCTCTGTTTGCATAATTTTTTTACAGGAGACGCCTATGGATACACCGATTCTGGAAATGCGGTCCATAACAAAAGAATTCCCAGGAGTGAGGGCGTTAGACGATGTCACCTTCAGCGTTCGAAAAGGTGAAATTCATTGCCTGGTAGGCGAAAACGGAGCTGGCAAATCGACCCTTATGAAGGTGCTCAGTGGGGTGCATCCTTATGGCAGCTATTTAGGCGATATTTTTGTTGAAGGTGAACTACAGAAATTCAATGGCATCCGCGAGAGCGAAGAAGCCGGCATCGCAATTATTTATCAGGAATTAGCATTAATCCCGGAATTATCTGTTTACGAAAACATTTTCTTAGGCAATGAAGTTGTCAATGGAATCGTCATTGACACCAACGAAGCCATCACCCAGGCTGTTGAGATTCTCAATAAAGTTGGACTCGACGCGAACCCGCTTACCAAAATTAAGAACCTGGGTGTTGGGCAGCAGCAGTTGGTTGAAATCGCGAAAGCCTTGAAAAAGAAAGTCAAAATCCTCATTTTTGATGAACCCACAGCAGCCCTCAATGAAAACGACAGTGATAACCTTTTAAACCTGATCCGTGGACTTAAAGCTCAGGGAGTCACTTGTATCTTGATCTCCCATAAGCTGCGCGAGGTTTTGGCGATCGCCGACGAGGTCACTGTGTTGCGGGATGGCAAGACCGTAGTCACCCTCGACGCTCACAAAGACGAAGTGAATGAACCGATCCTGATCAAACACATGGTGGGACGGTCGATTGATAACGTGTATCCGGAACGAGAAAAAATGCCGGTGGGTGAAGAGACCCTCAGGTTGGAAAACTGGTGCGCTTTTTCTTACGCCCTGAACCGGGACATCCTCAAGGATATCAATCTTGAAGTACGCGCGGGTGAAATTGTGGGCATCGCCGGACTGATGGGTTCTGGACGCACTGAACTTGCCAAAAGTATCTTTGGAAACCCGGACCGCTACCGTCTCAGTGGAAAAGTATTCATTAATAGCGTTGATCAAAAATTTCGTGACCCCGCTGACGCGATTAAAGCCTCTATAGCGTATGTCACTGAAGATCGCAAAGGCAATGGGCTAATTTTGATTGACGACGTAAAACATAACATTTCCCTGGCAAATTTAAAAGAGATCACAGAAGGGGGGGTGATCAACGAGAACGAAGAGATCCTTGTTGCCAACAAGTATCGCGGTGAATTGAACATCAAAACGCCAAGCATTCAACAAAAAGTGCGCAACCTCAGCGGTGGCAACCAGCAAAAAGTTTCACTGGGCAAGTGGTTGTTTGTACACCCAGGCATCATGGTTTTGGATGAACCCACGCGCGGCATCGATGTGGGCGCGAAGTACGAAATTTATACGATTATGAATTCGTTGGTAGCCCAGGGCATGAGCATCCTGATGATCTCCTCGGAGCTCCCCGAGGTCCTGGGCATGAGTGACCGGATTTATGTCATGTCAGCCGGACGAATTAAAGGTGAAATGCTCGTTGAAGATGCGACCCAGGAACGCATCATGGAACTGGCAGTCGATTATTAGGAGTTGTCTATGGAAGATTCGAAACAAACAACAGGCATGACCGAGCGGTTGAAAGAACTGTTCAATATCGTGAAAATGAACATTGGTGATTATTTCATGTTCATTGCGCTTGTCATTATTATGATTTTCTTCACAATCACCACAGACGGCGTTTTCATCTCTTCAAGGAATATCAGCAACCTGATCAACCAGATGGGTTATATTGCGGTGCTGGCTGTCGGTATGACGCTTATCATCGTCATTCGCCACATTGAGCTCTCGGTCGGATACCTGGCAGGTTTCCTGGGTGCTTTCGCTGCTATCGCGATGACCTTCTGGGGTTGGCCGGTTTTTGCTGTCATCCTGGCGGTGATGGTCTTGGGGATGCTCGCAGGTGTACTCACGGCGACACCGGTTGCCAAACTGGGCGTGCCAGCATTTGTCTCCACCATGGCGGCTGGTCTGATCTTCAGAGGGGCGCTGCTGCTGGTCACCATGGGCACTGGCACGATCGTTATCAGAGACCCGATCTTTAACGCGATTGGAAACGGGTTCATCCCCGACCTCCCGCTTGAAGGATTTTTACCCGGCAGACATAAGCTGACCCTGCTGATTGGGGTGGTCGCAATCATTCTTTACATTATTTCGGCAATCCGCGGTCGGCGTACAAAGAAGTCCTACAACTTTGAAGTTGCCAGCATGCCTTTGTTCATTTTACAGATGGTCTTGATCTCCGGGCTAATCGGCTATATCACCTGGATTCTCTCTGGCTATAACGGACTTTCCTGGAGCCTGGTGATCCTGCTGTTGGTCGTGTTGGTCTTCCAGTTTATTACTACCAAGACCCCGCTCGGTCGCCACATTTATGCGGTTGGCGGCAACCCCGAAGCGGCGGAATTGAGTGGCATCAGCGT
>JAAYZW010000183.1 GCA_012514645.1 Chloroflexota bacterium | reverse complement strand
ATGAACTCGGCAGCGAATCCATAAAAAATCGGCTCAGCGAGATGGTGGAATATGATCAACTGGTACGTGACGAAACGAATGTAGCCGAACTACACACCATGCGCATCCGCGCCAAACACTTACGTTACACCATGGAAGCCTTCGATGAGCTGTATGGGGATCAGATTAGACCATTTATCAGCCAACTCAAAAAAATCCAGGACCTGCTGGGCTCGATCCACGATGCTGATGTCTGGATGGAGAGGATACCGAATTTTATCCAGGAAGAAGGTCAGCGTATCGAAGCATCTTTTGGGCACACCGGGCCGCTTCGCCGGCTCTTGCCGGGCTTGAGAGCTTTTGCCGATGACCGGCTGAGAATTCGCGCAGATGATTACCGTGACTTCATCAAGTTGTGGGACAAAAGCCTTGAATCACGAATATGGGAAGAACTGTCTGTTTTGCTCCAGGCACCGCTGCCGGGGGATGGAATATCGGTCGTGACAGACCTGCCTGATTAATGTTTTAGCTTTTTCAAAGGTGTCAGGGGGTTCCAATCCAACAGTGTGGCAAAACGAAGGATTGAAGTTTTGCGCCGTGATTGAATGAACCTGCGTTTCCCGATCATTTCCGGGAGTTTACGCAGGGCATCTATTTTGCCTCTCAGCAAAGCTTTGCCATTGGGCATAAAAAGAGAAGCCGCGATGTAAAGAAGATTGAATATGATGTGAACGGGCAGTAAAAAGTAAAACAGAAAACCGGGCATATTCTTAACAATGTTCCAAATCAGATTGCGTTGACCATAATAAGTCGACAGGTCGCTTCTCCGACCCGTGCTGCCCGAGCCAACATGGTGAACTACCGCATGGGGTAAATACAGACAGCGATAACCTGCCAACTGCATTCGCATGTCCAGGTCGACATCTTCCATGTAGGCAAAAAAATCCTCGTCGAAGCCGCCAACCGCCTCAAATGCCGCTTTAGGATGGACGCTGGCAGCCGCACAGGCACTCATCACCTCACGGTTTTCGGTTGCGGAAGATGAGACCGGGCGGTTATGGTTGCGCCGCAGAACAAGACCACTGGCGTGCACTATGTTCCACTCGCCATCAAGAAGCTGCGGGTTATTGGCATTGATCAGGCGGGAGGCAAAAAAATAATCAGGGTGGTTCGGAATGGTTGCAGCGATCGTCTCGAGCCAGGTGGCAGTTGGAAAGGCGTCCCCATTCAAGAACGCCAGATATTCACCGTTGGCGTGCCTTGCAGCCAGGTTGTTTCCAGCCGCAAACCCCAGGTTGACCTCAGACTTTATTTGCCTGATGTTGAGGGCTGGGTGCCTGGCAAGAATAGATTGTTCCGGAGGAGACTCAGCACCATTATCCAGCAAGATAACCTCAAAATCTGTATAGGTCTGGTCATCCAGAGATTGCAGTAGCTGTGCAAGATAGCGTTCGCTATTCCAAAACAATACGATAACTGAGAAGAAAGGTTGGGTCATATCTGGCTGCCTGAGGATAATTATAGTTTACCTAAGCTTTGTCGCAGAAGACTTGTTAGCGAAACTTTTGAGCGTATAATAACCAGAAAATGACTATGAGTGATTGCCGTGGCTAAATCAAAAACATCTAAAAAAACTGCTCAAAGACAGGTTAACGTCATTCCAGCCTGGGTATGGGGACTGGTTGTGGTTATTATCGCGCTTGGAGGTTATTGGCTGATCCAGGTCACCAACCAACGCCAAGCAACCGTCAGCTCACTGCCGCGAGAAATCAGTGTTGCTGAAGCAGCCCAGCTTGACAGGGATGAGTGGCTGTTCCTGGACGTACGCGAACAAAGCGAATGGAATGAAGGTCACATTGATGGAGCCATCCTGATTCCACTTGGTCAGCTGAAGCAGCGGGCAGGGGAACTGCCAACAGATAAAAACATTTTGGTAGTTTGCCGGTCTGGCAATCGCAGCGCCGAAGGTCGCGATATTTTGTTAATAGAAGGGTTCGACGCGGTCACCAGCATGGCTGGCGGGATAAACGACTGGGTTGCTCTCGGCAATTTGGTTGTGCCCGGACCATAACTTTCACCCAGTTTTGTGATTGTCCTAACCGCAGGCTCCCGGGTGGAAGCTATTCTCAATATGAAATCGCCTTTACCTTTTGGCGCTGATAAATCTGCAAAATCCATAGATACGTAAGCGCATCGCAGGGGAAGGTCTGACTACGTAAGCAATGATTAAGTGCTCACGAATGAGACCTCCCCAGTTCAAGAACTGCAGATAGGTATTGAAAACCGAAAATTGACCGTGATTCCAATGGGGTGGGTTTAGCTGATTAAAAAACTTCAGTTTTTCTCACTTTTGAACCCCCCTCTACGATTTTATTGATTTCATATACATTAGTATTGCAGCCTTAACTACAAATTCGGAGTCCGATTATCCGGGCTTTCTACATTCCAGATCAAAAACATCCATATTGAGAATTGCTGCCCGGGCAGAGCCTGCTCTATGTTAACAAGTGTCCTATGGTAAGATTAGACGTTGTTTGATGCTTATTTTTAAGGTGAATGATTGACAAATACATCCAAACCCGTCTATGATTCTGCCAGTTACCGAGGTTCAGCGATTTTCGAATTGAAAGAATTGGGAAAATATCGCTACCTGCTCGGGCAACTGATTCGGCGCGACATTCTCACTCGCTATAAACGCTCCATCCTTGGTATCGCCTGGACAATGCTTAATCCACTTGGCACGATGTTGATATTGACCTTTGTTTTCTCGAACTTCTTTAAAACCGAAGTTGCACATTTTCCGGTTTATATTCTGAGTGGTTTGCTGGTCTGGAATTTTTTCTCGCAGGGCACCAATGCTGCTATCAGCGGGCTGGTCTGGGGGGGCAGCTTGCTTAAACGGATTTATATCCCCAGCGCGGTCTTTGGCGTGTCGGCTATTGGCACGGCGTTGGTAAACCTGGTCCTGTCGCTGGTACCATTGGTGATCGTGATGCTAATCGACGGAGCGCCATTTTATTCGTCGCTGCTCTTTTTGCCAATCGCGATCCTGATCCTGACTGCATTTACGCTCGGTTTTGGTCTGCTGATTTCATCTTTGGCTGTGTTTTTCCCTGACGTTGCCGAGATGTACCAGGTCTTGTTGACTGCCTGGATGTACCTGACCCCGATCATTTATCCCGAAACACTCATTTCTGCCAAATGGCTGCCTTTTTACAAGATCAATCCTATGTATTGGATGGTAAAGATGTTCCGCTTGCCCATTTTTGAAGGCAGAGTGCCATCCTGGAACGAATTATTGCCAGCATTGGCATGGGGAATCGGCATGTTGGTTATCGGCTGGATATATTTCACTTCGAAGTCGGAGGAGTATGCATACCGTGTCTGACCTCGAAGCAAGAACTAAAACCTCGCCTAACGACTCGATCATCATGCTTGACAACGTTTCGGTCAGTTACCGACTACCGTCCGAGCGGATTGGCACATTCAAAGAGTACGCCATTCGCAAACTTCAACGCAAGATCAAGATCCAGAAATTCTGGGCATTAACCGACGTGAGCATGCAAATTCGGCACGGCGAAGTTTTTGGAATTATTGGTAACAATGGTGCCGGAAAGAGCACACTGCTGAAAGTAATCTCGAAGGTGCTCAAACCAACCAAGGGGCGCGTGGTGGTACATGGCAAAATTGCTCCTCTGCTCGAGCTTGGTGCCGGTTTTCACCCTGAGCTCTCAGGGCGTGAAAACGTATTCCTTAATGGCGCTTTGCTGGGCTATAGCCACGCAGAAATGGAGGCGGTTTTTGATGAGACCGTCCAATTTGCAGAGCTTGAACAATTTATCAACTCCCCTATTCGCACCTATTCATCCGGCATGTATGCCCGCCTGGGTTTCGCCGTCGCGACTGCGCATGTGCCCGATATTTTGATTTTGGATGAGATTTTGAGTGTGGGCGACGAAGCTTTCCAGAAGAAAAGCCGGGAACGGCTGCAGAGTTTTCAACAGCAGGGCGCGACTGTGCTGATGGTCTCGCACGCCCTCGATTCGATGATCGGCATGTGTGACCGCATTGCCTGGATTGATCATGGGATTGTACGAAAAATCGGACTACCTGAAGAGGTGATCGCCGATTACCGTGGAGATAACATCTGATGGAATTTCTATCCACCGACCTTCCGGAAGTATTGCTGATCAAGCCAAAGCTGTTTGGCGACAACCGCGGCTTCTTCATGGAGACGTTTCGGCAAAAAGAGTTTGATGAGCGGGTTGGCGTTACAGAATTTGTGCAGGATAATCACTCCGGCTCGCCACGAGGCGTATTGCGCGGTTTGCATTATCAGCTCAAATCAACTCAGGGAAAACTCGTCAGAGTGGTAGCGGGTGAAGTTTTTGATGTTGCCGTCGACATCCGCCGGGGCTCACCAGATTTCGGAAAATGGACAGGTGTCATCCTTTCGGCAGAAAATAAATATCAACTCTGGGTGCCGGAGGGCTTTGCTCACGGGTATTATGTGATCAGCGAATGGGCTGAATTTGTTTATAAGACAACCGATTATTACGACCCACAATGGGAACGCAGTTTGCTGTGGAATGACCCGGAAATAGGGATCGAATGGCCCCTGGTGAATGGCGTAGCGCTCGGTTTGTCTGCCAAGGATGCCGCTGCACCTCTTTTGAGAAATGCCGAGGTTTTTCCGGTAGGTTGGAGTAAAGCGCAAAAGGAGACTTGATGAAAAAAGTATTAGTGACAGGTGGAGCAGGGTTTATTGGCTCTAACTTCATCCACTACCTCTTGGAGCATGACCCGGCTGTGCAGATCATTAACCTGGATGCACTGACTTATGCTGGCAGCCTGGAAAACTTGAAAGATCTGCCCGACCCTGACCGGCACGTGTTTGTTCACGGCAATATCACCGGTCGCGAGCTGCTCGACCAGCTTTTTGTGGAGCACAAGATAGACACTGTGATCAACTTTGCGGCTGAAACCCACGTTGATCGCTCTATTCATAGCCCGGGAATATTTGTTGACACCAACGTGGTTGGCACTTACACCCTGCTCGAAGCAGCGCGGCGTGCCTGGCTGGTTGATCAAATTGTGCCTCTCGAGGAAGTTCGTTTTCATCATGTTTCTACTGACGAAGTCTTTGGCACGCTCACACGCGACGAGCCTCCCTTCGAAGAAGACACGCCTTATGCCCCCCGCTCACCTTACGCCGCCGCAAAAGCTTCGAGCGACCATTTTGTGCGCGCTTACAACATCACCTTTGGTCTGCCAATCAGCATCAGCAACTGCTCTAACAATTACGGTCCCCGTCAGTTTCCTGAAAAACTGATTCCCTTGATGGTTTTAAATGCCTTCAACGGCAAGCCGCTGCCGGTTTATGGCGATGGCATGCAAATCCGCGACTGGTTGTATGTTGACGATCACTGCGATGCAATAATTCGCATTGTTAAAAACGGACGGGATGGCGAAACCTATTGCGTGGGTGGTGACAATCAGCCTCCCAATATTGAAATTGTTAAAAACATCTGTGAGATTCTCGATGAACTGCGACCCGAATCGGCTCACTGCCCGCATGAAAATCTGATCAGTTACGTTGCTGACAGACCCGGGCATGACCGCCGCTATGATATAGACATCACCAAGATAGAAAATGAGTTGGGCTGGAAGCCCAGCCACGATTTGCGACAGGGACTGGTGGACACGGTCAAGTGGTATCTGGATAACCCCGAATGGGTTCGGGCTATCGTTCAGCAATCAGATTATGACAGCTGGGTACAAACAAATTACACAGGCAGAAAGGCATAATATGAAAGGGATCATCTTAGCTGGCGGGAAAGGCACCCGGCTCTACCCATTAACCCTTGGAATCAGCAAGCAACTGCTGCCGGTTTATGACAAACCGATGATTTATTACCCACTCTCGATGTTGATGCTGGCTGGCATTCGCGACATTCTGATAATCACCACCCCGGAAGACAGCGAGCAATATCAACGCCTGTTAGGCGACGGACACAAACTCGGGTTAACCTTCCAGTATGCCACCCAGGCAGAACCGCGTGGTTTGGCAGAGGCGTTTTTGATTGGCAAGGAGTTTGTCGGCGACGATAAAGTCTGCCTTATTTTGGGAGATAATATCTTCTTCGGTCAGGGCATGCCCAATATTCTGCAAAGAGCCGCCAACCAGGACGATTGCGCGGTCGTGTTTGCCTATCCGGTCAAAGACCCCGAACGTTATGGCGTAGTCGAATTTGATAAAGATAAAAATGCCATTAGTCTGGAAGAAAAACCGCTGCGTCCGCGGTCAAATTATGCTGTTCCTGGAATTTACTTTTATGATAACCGCGTGTTGAAATATGCCGAAGAACTGGAGCCATCACCAAGAGGCGAAATTGAGATCACGGATATCAACAAACGTTACCTTCAAGATGGCGAGCTGCGGGTTGAGGTTTTAGGGCGCGGGATCGCCTGGCTCGATGCCGGCACCCACGAAAGCCTGCTGCAGGCATCGATGTTTGTGCAGGCGGTGGAAGAACGGCAGGGCATGATGATCTCCTGTGTCGAAGAAATCGCCTGGCGCATGGGTTATATCGACGAAGATTGTTTGCGTACCTGTGCCGAGCCTTTGGCAAGCAATGAATACGGACAATACCTTTTACGGCTGATTGATAAAGGCGTGTGATGTGAAAAAGATCCTTCAAATAGGCACGAAAGGGCAGGTGGGTTGGGAGCTCCTGCGAACCTGCGCGCCTCTGGGTGAGGTTGTTGGGCTTGATTATCCGGATGTGGACCTCTCGGATTACGGCGCGTTAAGGCTGCTGGTGCAGGATGTGAAACCCGACCTCATTCTAAACGCGGCGGCTTATACGAATGTCGATAAAGCCGAAAGCGAACCGGAACTTGCGAGGGCGATTAATGCGATTGGTCCTGGTGTGCTGGCTGAGGAAGCTAAAAAGTTGAATGCAGTTTTAGTCAGCTATTCAACAGATTATGTGTTTGACGGCACCAAGGGCAGCCCCTATATTGAAACTGATCAACCCAACCCGCTGAATGTCTATGGTCGGACCAAGCTGGAAGGTGAGCAAGCCATTGCTGCCGCTGGATGTGTCAATTTGGTGCTGCGCACCAGTTGGGTTTATTCCTTGCGGCAAGGTGGCTTTGTGACCAAAGTATTGCAGTGGGCTCGCGAGCAGGAAGTGATGCGCGTGGTCGATGACCAAATCAGCAGCCCTACTTCAGCGCGGATGCTTGCTGAAACAACCGCGCTGATCCTGGCAAAAATCGGTGAACATCCGATCGACTGGTTATCTGAACGATCTGGGGTTTACCATTCAACTGGAGAAGGTTCTTGCAGCCGCTACCAATGGGCTGAGTCGATTTTGGGTTTAGACCCGCGAAAAGCAGAGCAAAAAGTGCAAAAAATTGAGCCCGCAAAAAGCAGCGAATTCCCAGTGCCGGCTGACAGACCGATGATCTCGGTGCTGAACAGCGACAAATTGACTGAAGTTTTTGGGCTGCGTCAGCCTGGATGGAAAACTGCCCTGCGGCTGATGATGGAAGCATGAAAAACCCATCCGCTATGATGAGGTATTGATGGACTTCGACACAATGGGATCTTTAGAGGCGAAAACGAACAATGTGGCGGCAATCTTCCACATTTTTTATCCTGACCTGTACGAAGAGATTTTTGAGGTCGCCCAAAACTTGGGAGAGGGCATTGATTATTATGTGACCGTCTCTGAAGAGCTGACCGGCTTGATTGGCACTATCAGGCAGCGCTTCCCCAAAGCGAAAATCTTAACGGTTGAAAACCGCGGTAGAGACATCCTGCCTTTTCTCGAAGTGTTGAAGCGAATCCTGCCACTGGATTACGAACTCCTGGTTAAAATTCACACCAAGAAGTCACTGCACCGCGATGACGGCACATCCTGGCGCAAGGATGTCTATGAAAAATTGTTGGGATCGTCAGAAACAGTGGCAAAAGCCAGAAAGGCGTTCCAGCAAGACTCAGCGCTGGGAATTCTGGGAGCGCAAGGGCACGTGCTCAACAACCGCTTTTACAAGGGAGGAAGCCAGAATCTCGTCCAGGCTTTGGCGAAGCAACTGGGGCTTAATGCAAACAAAACAGCAGAATTTCCCTTTGTTGCCTCGACCATGTTCTGGGCAAGACCAGAGCTTTTCAAACCACTGATTGATGCCCGGATTGAAGCAGCAGAATTTCCCGGAGAACCTCTTCCTCAGGATGGCACCTTGCCACATGCCCTCGAACGGTTTTTCGGGTTCCTGGCAATTGAACAAGGTTTCTCAGTTAAGGCTATAAGCAAAGAAGGAACAATTTCCGACCCCGAACCACTTGCAATCTACCGATACGCACCTGTTCCAAAACCATTGGCGATAAGAAATGTTAGATCGCTGGTTTACTACCCGGCTTATAGCGAAGCTTATGCGATTGAACATTTGCGAGTTACAGCACTTTATCAGGCTGCTGGTATCGAGCTTATCTCGGGCTGTCTTGACGGTGTGCCTGATCCTGAGCGGGTTCTGCTTGGTGACGCGGTAATTTTCCAAAGGGAGTTTCCTGGCAACCTACCTTTGTATGATCAGATTGTTTCCAAGGCACTCCAATACAACAAGCTGATATTTTACGAGCTGGATGATCTGCTTTTTAATCTGCCAGAGAATCACCCGGAACGCATCCAAGAGACCTACAATGCGGCTTTAATGCCAATGATGGCAGCGATGACAGAAGCTGATGCGGTCATCGTCCCAACAGCTGAGTTGGGTAAGGTCGTTAACGGGTTTAACGATAATGTGATCATCCTGCCCAACTACCTGGACGATAGCACCTGGGAGTTGCGACCACCTAAACAAAAAAAGCCCGGAAAGCCCCTGACGATTGGCTATATGGGCAGCAACTCCCATACACCCGACCTGGCAATTGTTGCGCCAGCACTTCGCAAGTTGCTCTCCCAACACGAAGGGAGGCTCAAACTGGAAGTTTGGGGTACGCCGCTCCCGGAAGAGTTGGAAGGTGTAAAACATATCTCCTGGCATCCATCTCCATCGAATATTTACATCGAGTTTGTAAAGTTTTTTCAGACGCTCCAGTTTGACCTGGTAATCGCGCCGCTGGCAGATAATCTCTTCAATCGCTGCAAGAGCGGTTTGAAATTTTTAGAATACAGCGCCATCGGCGCAGCCGGAGTTTACAGCCGCCTTACCCCCTATGAAGATTTGGTTATTGATGATGTTAATGGCTTTTTAGCCAGCAGTGAAGACGAGTGGGTGGAGAAACTCCAACTTCTAATCGAAAACCCTCAAAAACACTACGAAATGGCAAAAGCGGCACAAGAAACAGTCCGTGAAAAATGGCTGCTTTCAGAAAATATCCGAACCTGGGAAGATATCTTTGGAAAACTCACGCAAGAATTTTTAGTGGAAGACCCAAACAAAAACTTGCGAGCCCATATTACCAATACGATAAACCGACAGATTTATCATGACCATTTGAACGCAATTGGCAGGTTAAACAATCTCCAACAAGATTGTGACCAACAGATCAAAAACCTTCAAGAAGAAGTTGCCCGGATACAATCTGCTGGAAATGACGAGGAAGTGCGCGGGGTGTTGAAGGTCTATCGAGAAGGTCGCAACAAGCTTTCCCGGGCTGCAAAGAAAGTTTTATCCACTGGCGCGCTTGGAAAGATCTTCACACCTGACCATTTGGCAAACAAAGAGCTGCTTTCAGAATCAGACCTGTTTGACCCGGATTATTACCTGCTTACGAACCCCGATGTCGGTGAAGCTGGTGTTGACCCGGCAATCCACTATTTGAAACACGGCTGGAGGGAGGGGCGAAACCCTTCAGAGAAGTTTGATGGAAACTGGTATCTTGACCGAAATTCAGATATCAAAGAAGCACAAATCAATCCGTTAGTCCATTATTTGCGGTTTGGACAAAAAGAGGATCGCGATATTAAGAGCATCACAGAGTCAACGGAAGAGAATCACAAGGAAATCACACAACCTTCTGCAAACCCGATTAAGGTGCCTGGACAGTTATTGTTGAGTGTCGAACTTGAGCACATCCTGGCTCAAAAATTGTCGTCCTCATTTGAGCTTGCCCTCAGTCATGATGACTACCTTACCGTGACAGGAGGGGTTCAAGCGGTGATTGCCAGTGAGCAGCACAAGACCAACCAAAATGGTCGCAGTTATCTGCACCTCTACCCTTATAACAAACTTCCTACATTGGCGGACGATGACCCCCTTCTCTACCTTGGTCTCAATCTGGATGGAGAAAGGTTGGGTGAAACCGAAAGCAGCGAACTGATCTCAGCATTAATAGGGTTGGAAGACAAACAGATTATAAAGCTTTCTATTCATCACAGCATGGGTTTCAACCAGCAGACCATCCAGAGATTGCTGAACCTCACCGGTAACCAGGGTGTGTTTTGGCTCCACGATTATTTCTCACTTTGCCCTTCATACAACTTGCTGCGCAACGATTTCGCCTATTGCGGCGCTCCGGATATTAGCAGCAATTCCTGTCAACTGTGCCATTACCTTGAAAATCGCAAGATGCAGCAGCCAATCTTCGAAAAGCTATTTGCAGACAACCAACTTGAAGTTATCTCGCCCTCACAATTCACCTACGAACTATGGCAATCGCGCTTCCCAATCCATGTGCCTGCGCGCGTTGTTCCACCCGTTCAACTACATTGGAAGCAGCCCGGTCGCAAAGGTTACACTTCTGGAGAAATCCGGGTAGGGTTTTTGGGTTACCCCCTGCATTACAAAGGCTGGGAAACCTGGCTCAAGCTTACCAACCATGCCGTGGATAAAAAGCGTTTCCGCTTCTACCATTTTTCCTCTAACAAAGGAACAAAAGTCAGCGGCAATTATCAGCACATAGAAACGCAAGTCACGGAAAAGAAACGGTTCGCAATGGTTGAAAACCTGAGGGTGAACAATATCGATGTTGCCCTGTTATGGTCAACTGCCGCAGAAACTTTCTCTCTGACTTTGCATGAAGCCCTTGCAGCAGGTTGTTACATTCTGACGAATCCAAATAGCGGTAACATTCAGGATTATATACACCGTAACCCGGAATGTGGACTTGTGCTTGATAATGAAGCTCAGTTGCTGGCGCTGTTTGAAAGCGGAGACATTTTGGAGAAGGTTAGAATATACCAAATGAGAGGGAAACCACAGGCTGACCTGGTCTTTGGTGACTTTGAAGAGGTTGATAGATGATTGTTTACACCAGCATCACCCTAAATTACCTGCCAAAAGCTAAAATTTTGGCAGAAACGCTCAAAAAATTCCATCCGGACTGGGCTTTCCACCTGCTTATCAGCGATAAGATTCCAGAAAACAAGACCCAGGCTTATGAACAAGAATTGAGCCAGGCTTACTTTGACAAAGTGATTTGGGCGGAAGAGTTGCCCATTGAGAACATTCAGGGCTGGATTTTCAGGCACACAGTGGTCGAAATTTGTACAGCCGTGAAGGGACCCTACCTGCAATACCTGGCAGATCAGGGTCACGACAAGGTGATGTATATCGATCCCGACATCGCTATCTTTAATCCCTTGACGCCATTGGAAGAATCGCTGGATGAATATGGCATCCTGCTGGCTCCGCACTTGCTGGACTATACCGACAACCCACAATCTATTCAGGATAACGAGATTCTGGGCACGCTCAGACACGGCACTTTTAACCTGGGCTTTCTGGCTGTTAACAGCACCTTGAAAGACGGTCGCCGCTTCATCGATTGGTGGGCAGCCCGCCTGATGAAGTATTGCTATGCCGATTTTGAGCGTGGACTTTTTACCGATCAGAAATGGGTCGACCTGGCACCTTCTTTCTTTGAAAATCTGCTGATTTTGCGAGACCCAGGCTATGACGTTGCTTCATGGAATCTGGATTGCCGGGAATTAAGCTTCAACGAGCAGGGTGTGCTGATGGTTAACCAGGATTTCCCACTGCGGTTTTATCATTTCACTGGTTATGACAGCGGTGCTGGCGCCAACGTAATTGCCTCGTTGACCGCTGGTGGAGCGAACCCGATCGCAAACGAACTGTGGGATTGGTACATCCGCCAGCTTGACTTGAGCGGGCACGATGCTCTTGGCAAGGCGCGCAGCTTCTATGACACCTTCGATAATGGCACCAGGATCGAAAAAGAAATGCGGGTACTTTACCGCGAATCGCCCGATCTGCAGCGCATATTCCCCAATCCGTTTGATACTGATGGCGGTAATGGAGGCTACCTGGCTTGGTGGCGAAAAGAACGCCCAAAACAGAAGACAAGACCAACAATCGTATCTGACCCTCTGCCTGTTGTGGAACGGATAAGCAGCACAGAAAGGTTGCAGGCTCAGGTTTACCGCGAAACGCTCCAAAATGAGCTTGATGGTCGCGATGGTGAATACGTGCCCTTGCTGAGCCAGTCCCTGGATGCGGCTGATGCACTGGTCAAGCTGATCGCCTTCTATTTGCCTCAGTATCATCCATTCCCTGAAAACGATGAATGGTGGGGCAAAGGTTTTACTGAATGGACAAATGTGACCCGGGCGGTGCCTCAATTTCCCGGTCACTACCAGCCACACCTGCCAGGTGAGTTAGGGTTTTATGACCTGCGCGTAGAAGACGTGCACTTTCGGCAAATTGAGCTGGCTAAACAGTTTGGTTTGTATGGGTTTGCCTATCACCATTACTGGTTTGGTGGAAAGCGCCTCATGGAAATGCCGGTAGACCGCTTTTTGGCGAACAAAAAGATGGAATTTCCATTCCTGCTGGTTTGGGCGAACGAAAACTGGACCCGTCGTTGGGACGGGCTTGATGATGACATCCTGATCGCCCAGGATCATTCAGCTGAGTCTGATTACAACTTCATCAAAGATCTGGAACCCTATTTGCGTGACCAGCGTTACATTCGCATCGGCGACCGACCGATAATCATTGTTTATCGGGCTGATATTCTGCCAAAGCCTAAAGCTACCGCCGAGCGGTGGCGGGAATATTGCGTAAAAAATGGTCTCGGTGAGCCATACCTGATCGCTGCCCAAACCTTCGGTTTATATAATCCCCACATGGTTGGTTTTGATGCCGCTGTGCAGTTTCCGCCGCATAACGATTGGCACGATGCTGACCTGATGATTCAAAATTCATTTGATTTAGCAAACCCTGGCTTCTCTTCATTGATTTTTTCGTATCCAAAAATGGTGGAATTCCAGGAGAAGGAACTTCAAACCTCACCATACAAACTCTTCAAGACAGTTTTCCCTGCCTGGGATAGTGAACCCAGAAAACCAGGACGCGGCACAATTTATGCCGGAGCCAAACCAAGCTTGTATAAGCGCTGGCTCCAGTCCGCCTGCGACTGGACACTCAAAAACCACTCAGAGGGTGAGCGCTTCCTCTTCGTGAACGCCTGGAACGAGTGGGCTGAAGGAACTCACCTGGAGCCCGACCGGCGATTTGGTTATGCCAACTTGCAAGCCACGATGGAAGTTCTTAGAAATCTCTCAAAAAAAACGGAGAATCAATCACGAAAACCTAGAGAATCTGAGATTACACCGAAACCAAAGAAATTTTCGGATGAGGAATGGTTAAATTTGATGAAAAGGAGTATCAACGAGCCAATTATCGATGGGGTTAAGTACCCTTCCTTCCCCAGTGGAGAGCTGCAGGTTCGTTTTACTGGAAGCTCTTATGAACATGTGTTGGAAGAAGCTTCCGAATTTTATATCTTATTAAAGAAAACAGCGAAAAGGTACGGAAAGGCCATTAATAGCGACAGCATCGTGCATGACTTTGGCTGTGGATGGGGAAGGTTTTTACGCTTTTTTATGAAAGATGTCGCGTTAGAAAACATTTATGGCTCTGACGTCATGCCTCTGGCGATTGAGACTTGTAATGATTGCGATCTTCCAGGAAACCTCGACCTTCTTGAAACCAATGGCACTCTTTCTTATCCAGATAACTATTTTGATACCCAAATGGCATATTCCGTTTTTACACACTTGCCGGAGGATGTGCATTTGCACTGGATGCACGAATTAGCCCGGGTAGCAAAACCAGGCGGATTGGTCGTTGTTACGCTGGAACCCCGTAATTTTTTGGAGAGAATCAAAAACTACAAAGAAGAAGAGCATAATATTTTCTTGCAAGGACTGGTAAAGTTTGTTCCAGACATCGATAACCTCATTAGAAATTTCGATAAAGGGAATTTTGTCTACCTACCTACTGGGGGGGGCGACAATCTGACAGCTGATGTCTACGGTGATGCTGTTGTTCCAAAAAAATTCATTGAGGAGAATTGGTCGGAGCATTTTGAACTCATCGATTACATTGCTAATTCTCGCGAGATTTGGAAACAAGCAATATTGATCGTCCGAAAGAAAAATGGTTAGCTATGGCAAATAATCGCAGCAAGCTCTTTATCAGGCGAGTAAAGAAAGCCCTGCACATACTGCAAAGTAAGGGTCCCAAAGAATTTGTCCTTCGGGTCAGGGATTTCATTCTCCAGCGCATGCGAGCTGATCGAACTGCCCGACCGAGACAAACCCTTGAATATGACACAGTTCCCTTGCTGATCAAAGGACAAAGCACAGAAAGCGGCACGATACCCTCGGTAATGCAGCGCTTGAAAACTCAGGTTCTTTCACCCCCAGCCCGTTGGCAGGAACCGGTTTCTCCGGTTTTCAGGGGAAGAACTATTGATGCCCAAACCTTATCAACGGCATTGGAACAGTTAATAACGCAAGAATTTGCTCTGGCAGTTACGCGTGATGATTACACCAAGGTTGTAGGCGGTGTTCAATTGAAAGTCGCCGATCAACAAACCGAAATGAACCAGGCTGGGAGAGCATATCTGCATCTCTCGCCTTATTTTGTTCGGGAAACGCTGGATTTCAGCGGGCAACCCGGGGTTATGCGGGTAACCCTCGATGGTCAATTTTTAGGCTATGCCGATGACGAAACCTTCCTTACCGTTTTGGAGAAGCTTGTTGAAGCCGGCACGCTTCGTTCTGTGCAGCTGCATCATCTCATGGGCTGGAAACTGGAATATATTTCCCAGATTCTGAACCTTACCGGTGATGCGCCTGTCAACTTTTGGCTGCATGATTTCTTTTCCATTTGCCCAAATTATGTGCTCTTACGAAATGATCGCGAGTATTGCCATGCTCCCCACCCGAACAGCAATGCTTGTAACCTGTGTATCTATGGCACCATTCGCCCTTTGCACTACCAGGCGTTCATAGACCTCTTCGTGCGCTACCCCATCCGGGTGGTGGCGCCTTCAGCGTTTGCCCTTGATCTTTGGCATCAAAAATTCCCGGTTTTCGCTGGCGAAAGCCAGGTGGTGCCGAATGCCAGCCTGGAATGGGGCGAGCCTGTGCAGAAATCAGAGACGGACCGCCCACTAAGGGTCGCCTTTGTCGGCTATCCGGTATTGCATAAAGGTTGGCAAGCCTGGTTGAACCTGACTGATAAGTTTGGTAAAGACCCGCGCTACAAATTTTTCCATTTTTCTTTGGATTGGCAGCGCTCTTCCAATTTTGAAAAAATCTCAGTCGCCGTCAACCGCCAAAACCGAACCGCGATGACTGATGCGCTGCGGGAAAATGAGATCGATATCGCCTTTTTATGGTCAATTTGCCCGGAGACTTTCTCGTACACACTTTATGAATCTCTGGCAGCAGGATGTTTGATTGTGACCAACCCTGATAGCGGTAATATCCAGGCTGTAATCAGGGAAAATTCACAATGGGGAGTCATATTTACCGATGAGGACGAATTGCTTCAGGCTTTTCGGGATGGGAGCGTTGCAAAAACATTTGAGCATTTCAATCTTAACTACAGGCAAATTGGAAAGGTGCTGATTTCGAGATGAAGCAGGTGACGAAAAACAAATACTTCAACCGGAAACACCTCATTGCCATTGCTGCCATAGCTATTGTGGTCCTGTTTCCGATTGCCCACCTTTACTTCAGAAACTTGACCTTGGTGAACCCGAGCGAGGTTCTAATCACAGCTTTGTTGTTTTTCGCGCTCGGGCTCGCGATTTTTGGTGCAACCTGGCTGTTGCTGGGTAACAGTTCCAAGGCTGCAATTCTAACAAGCATCAGCATGTTATCCATCATGTTATTCCGACCGATCGAGAACAGACTTACAGCCTTTATCCCCATCTTATATTACTGGCACATCGTTTACCTCCTGCTTTCAATGATTATTCTCGTCGCAATCGTCCTTCATCTGAAAGTAAAGAATGAATTAGCTCAAACGTTTACCAGGGTAATCGCTGCAATTTTCGGAGTTCTTGTGCTTACAAACGTGATTATGGCTGCTCCAAAGATAATCACCGAACTGTCCAAGGAGAAGGTCAATCAATCCATGACGATTGAGCCACAAAGTACGATCAGCTCCGGGGATAATGTGTACCTCCTGATTTTCGATGAGTATGGAGGATATGATGGTTTGCTTCGGTATGCAAATTTCGATAACTCGAGTTTTTATGAAGAGCTTGAAAACATGGGTTTTTCAGTGGCACCCTACAGCAGGAGCGATACAATCAGCACCAATATCGAGATCCCGAATTTGTTGAACCTGTCGCAAAGCCTGACAAATGACAACTATAGGCTGGCTGCCAGGACAGAAATATTGGAACATCCGATGCTGCTGAGCCTTTTTAAACAAAATGATTATTTCGTAAATGTGATCGACGATCAGAATTTTCTTGCTCCCAGCGAAGACCTGGTTGACCAAATCTTTATCGCCCAGGATGATCTGGCAAAGGTTGAGACTTTTCAACTCGTCACAATAAAAAGATCGGTGTTTTACCCGTTTTTTACCGCCAAAGAGCATGACCGGGCTGACGAGATTGACATGTTGTTCGATGAACTCGGCAAAGCTGCTGATATCCATGACAGTCATGTTTTGACCGTGAGTTACATGATGACGCCACATAAGCCCTGGGTGTTTGATCAAAATGGAAATCAAATCAGCATCTCCGAACGCGAAAACTGGAGGAACCCGAACATCTATATCGGGCAACTACAGTACACATCTTCCCGGATATTGGAAACGGTCAATAAGATTATTCGAAAAGACCCCAACGCTATTATCGTAATCCTTTCGGACCACGGTTATCGTCTTCCAATGCACCTTGAGGCTTTTTTGGACGAAGAAATTGATAATAGGGCACTGGAGGCCGACTATCAACGCAATATTTTGAATGCGGTCTATTACCAGGGCAAGGAGTTTGAGATCGGTGACCTCAGTGGATTAAACACATTGATAAAAGTAGTCAACACACATTTCTCCATGTCCATCCCGTTTGTTGGTGCAGGTGACTAATTTGAAAGCAAACAAAAAACGGCTGAGTATTTTACTGGTTGTATTCTTATGGGCAGCGTTGCTCGTGTTCTTGACACACCTGGTTGCTGCAGCAACTGGCAGGTCTTTACAGTCAACAGAGGTTGACACAGAGATAAAAAGCCACCAGGTAATATTCCACATCGATGAGGTCTACCTGAGCGAAAATATCTTCAGAGATACCCTGGTAGCTGGTTGGGCGTTTATTGAAAATGAGGGCGATAACCCTGATAAGCAAATCAATCTGCTACTTGTTTCGCCAGAAAAAACTTACCTGGTCGAGACCACCACGATTGATCGCTTTGATCTGAGAATTGCGTCACTATTAGATGGATTTTATGTGCCGATTTCGAGAAACGGCTTTGAGGGCAACTTTAGCCCGTTGACCATGAAGAACGGTACCTACCATCTTTATTTGCAAGTGATTGAAAACGAAGATCTGGCTGCAATCACTGATACTGGCAAAATTTTTGTTAAACATAGTAACAAATTTGAAGAGAATCTTGGTGGACAGGAAATTACTTTAAACTCAAACGATATTAACCCAAAGGTCACGATAAATGCATACTTTGGCTGCAAAGTTGCGGAATCGAGTATAGCCGTTGAAGGTTGGGCTTTTGTCGAAGAAAGTGGAATCGGAAGTTTGCCGTCTCGACCAGTTGTCAAATTGACGCGAGCCGAAGGCAGTGTTGCCCATTTCACGACGATTGCAGACAGCAGCTTTGATGTGGCAAAACAGTTTGACAATAAGGAATTGATGCGCAGCAGTTTCTCCTCGATTATTCCGCATGATTACCTGGGAGAGGGAGAAAACGTAATCACGATATTATTTGAAGGATTGGGGGAATCAACCTTTTCTTGTGTGCTCCCCTGATAGCCTTTAGGTCCTGAAATTGGCTTCTATTATTGTGATAAGATTTCTAACTAATAATTTCTTTCACGCGGAGGTTCTGCTTATGATAACAATAATCGCATCAATCGTTTCAAAACCATTGCCCTATCTCGACCCGGGTTCTGGCAGTATGCTCATTCAACTTGCCGTTGGAGCCGTCCTGGGGGCAGGGGTGCTGATACGTGTTTTTTGGAAGAATATCAAGACTTTTTTCACTGGTAAAAAAGTTGAGGACGATTCAATGGAAGACCCTACTGCAATTGATTACGATGATCCCACTGCGATCATGGAAGACGACCCCACAGTCGTCCCACCAACCAAAGAATAATGACTGATAGATTAAGCGGCTCTTTCAGGGACCCGAGTGGGTTTATGTTTACGTCGGATGGGATCTTCTATCGCCAGGTAAACCATCACTACCAAAAAGAATATGACCTTTTGATGAATTCGGGTCTCTATGAACAACTCACTCGCTCGGGCACTCTCATTTCTCACACCGAAGTCAATCTGGGCCTGGCACCTCAACCAGACCTTGCCTACAAGGTTATCCGCCCTGAGCCGGTTGGCTTTATCTCTTACCCATACGAATGGTGCTTTAACCAACTTAAGGATGCCGCAATCCTGACGCTTGCTATTGGTCGTCGTGCGCTTGAATTTGGCATGAGTTTGAAAGATGCCAGCGCTTACAACATCCAATTCCACCGTGGTCGCCCAGTCTTTATCGATACACTTTCCTTCGAAGAATATGTAGAAGGGCAGCCCTGGGTGGCTTATAAGCAATTTTGCCAACATTTTCTGGCTCCCCTGGCGTTGATGGCAAAAACCGATATCCGCCTGTTGCAACTGCTCAAGGTTTACATCGATGGTATTCCACTCGACCTTGCCAGTGAACTCCTGCCTGCCAGCACCAAAATGAATTTTGGTCTATCTACGCATATTCACCTCCACGCCCGCTCGCAGAAAAAATATGCTGATAAAGAAATTAGCCACCAGGAAGTGGAAAGTAAAGGCAAACTGACCAAAGCAAGCACCCTGGCTTTTTTTGATAGCCTTATTTCCACGGTGCGCGCTCTTGAAGTACCGACGATCGAAACCGAATGGGCAGACTATTATCAAGATAATAACTACACCGAGAACTCCTTCGAGGCAAAACGTAAATTGGTGGGACAATTTGTTAAACAGGTTTTCCCCGAAACTGTCTGGGACCTGGGCGCGAACACCGGTGAGTTCAGCCGGGTAGCCAGTGAGCTTGAGATCCCGACTGTTGCCTTTGACATTGATCCGGGTGCGGTTCAGCAGAATTATGACCAGGTCAGGAAGAACAAAGAAAAATTTATGCTACCGTTGGTGATGGACCTGACCAATCCCTCACCTAACCTCGGCTGGCGAAACGCTGAGCGTGATTCGATGACCGCCCGCGGTCCGGCAGACCTGGTGATGGCACTGGCATTGATTCACCACCTGGCAATCTCAAACAACGTACCACTGCGTAGTCTGGCTGAATTTTTTGCAGAACTATCTGAGCACCTGATTATCGAATTTGTGCCAAAAGAAGACTCGCAAGTCAGGAGACTATTGACATCACGGTTGGACATATTTCCAGACTACACACTGGAAGGCTTTAAGCAGGCATTTGAGCCTACTTTTTCTGTGCTTGAAGAAAAGCCAGTTCAGGGTTCCACCCGCACATTGTTTTTGATGAAACGCAAGTAACCAGGACAAATAAAAAAAGCCACCAGGAGATATGTAGTGCACCCCGTTTGTTGGACGGAAATTAGGTAAAGAAACCGGACTGAGTTCTGTAAGCCACAGGACTCAGTCCTTTTAGTTTAACCTTTATTCTATCAACATTGTAATACTCTAAATAATCTT
>JAAYZW010000014.1 GCA_012514645.1 Chloroflexota bacterium | reverse complement strand
GGCTGCGCTCGTCGTCTTCGTCCAGCTCAGGGGGCGGGGTGGCGTAGGAACGTCGCCAGATGAGCACCTGTTCTTCGCCGTATTTGGCGGCGGTTTCAGCCTTGTTGAGACCCTGCAGCGCGCCATAATGGCGTTCGTTGAGCTTCCACGATTTGACTACCGGGAGCCAGGAGCGGTCCATTTCGTCGAGGACGATATCGAGGGTGTGGATGGCTCGTTTAAGAACGGATGTATAACAGATGTCGAAGTCGTAGCCCTCTTGTTTGAGCTGCTGACCACCGGTGGCGGCTTCTTCGCGACCTTTATCGGTCAGCTCGACATCGGTCCAGCCGGTGAAGAGGTTGAGTTTATTCCATGTGCTTTCGCCGTGCCTGATCAAAACTAATTTCATCATAATATGCTCCTGAATATTCTTATTTAGAATAATGATAACCTACTGAGATTTTTCTCGTGGGGATAAATTTGTACAAGCAGTAATTCTCGAGACTGAAAAGTTTACAACCGCAGGGTGGGTTCAAAACGTGAGCAAAGCTGAAATATTGATTAGCGAAACCCACCCCGTTGGAATCACGGTTAAATTTCGGTTTTCAATACCTGTCCGTAGTTCTTGAGATGGGGAGGTCTGATTAAGTAAGCGGTGATTGAGTGCTCACGATTGGGACCTCCCCCTACACTACGCTTATGTAAATATGATTTTCCAGACATATCAAGATAAAAAAACTCGGTTTTTCCCATTGAAAATTGCTGTAATACAAAGCTTGAAGTTAACAACAAATCCATCTTCACAACAGAGAAATCAGTCTGATAGTATATCAACCAGCGTTAAGCTTACTCCCACTCAATCGTTGCCGGGGGTTTGGAGCTGATGTCGTAAACCACGCGGTTGACGCCAACGACCTCGTTGACAATTCGGCTGCTGACGAGTGCCAGCAGATCGTGGGGCAGGCGCGCCCAGTCGGCGGTCATGAAATCGACCGATGTGACCGCGCGGATGACGATCGTCTCGGCGTAGGTGCGATGGTCGCCCATGACACCTACACTTTTAACCGGAATCAGGGTGGCAAAAGCTTGAGAGCTGCCGTGCAGGGTGCCGTCTGCATCAACTGTGATGTGCAGCAAGTCGGCTTTTTCGAGCTCTTCACGCAAAATCGCATCAGCGTGCCGGACGGTGGCGACACGGGCAGGAGTAACCTCGCCCAGGCAGCGAACTGCCAAACCGGGACCGGGAAAGGGCTGACGCCAAACGAGCTCGTGGGGCAAACCAAGCTCGAGTCCAACCGCGCGGACTTCGTCTTTGAAAAGCAGACGCAGCGGCTCGACCAGCTTGAACTGCATATCGTCGGGCAGCCCGGCAACATTGTGATGGGTCTTGATGCGGTGGGCTTCGGTGACACCGATGCCTTTCGACTCGATCACGTCCGGGTAGATGGTGCCCTGAGCCAGGAATTCGAAATCGCCAGCATGCTGTACGGCACGTTCAAACTCGCGAATGAATATCTCGCCGATGAGCTTGCGTTTTTCTTCCGGGTCGATGACACCTTGTAGTTTGGCGAAATAGCGCTCAGAGGCATCGACAATCACCAGTCGCTCACCAAGGGTGGGGCGGAAAGCGGCTTCGATTTGCTCGGCTTCGCCCTGTCGCATGAGACCGGTATCGATAAACACAGCGGTGACGCGGTCACCGACCGCGCGCTGAACAAGGGCGGTGGTAATGGCAGAATCGACCCCACCAGAGAGCGCGGAAAGCACGCGACCGCTGCCGACTTGCTCGCGGATGTGCTCGACGCTTTCCTCGATGATATTCTTTGAGGTCCAGGAAGGCTGCGCGCCAACAATTTTGAAGATAAAGTTTTCGATCATCTCGCTGCTATACTGGCTCTGATGTACTTCCGGGTGGAACTGGAGCCCAAAGCGGTTAAGATCGTAATTCGCCATGGCAGCGTAGGGCGTGCTGGGGGTTTGCGCGATGCCTACGTACCCTTCGGGCAGTTTGGAAACCATGTCGCCGTGCGACATCCAGACTTTCTGGTTGCCGAGATGGAGCAGAGGATTTGGCTCGGGAACGGTCACGCGGGTGAGCCCATATTCATGAATATCGCTGTGCTCAACCTCGCCACCGGATTGATGGGCAAGGGCTTGCATGCCATAGCAGATGCCGAGGATCGGCAGGGGGCTGTTCAGAATGTAGTCTTGAATGTAGGGCGCGTCTTGCGCGTAGATCGATTGCGGACCACCAGAGAGGATTATCCCTTTTGTTTCAGGTGTGATTGCTTCGTTTTCGCTGGCGTTCCAGGGGAGCAATTCGCAATAAACATGTATATCGCGGATGCGCCGCCCGATAAGTTGGGTAAATTGAGAACCAAAATCAAGGATTACAATCCGATCGCTCATCAAACCTCGCTAAACGTAAAACTCGTCTGTAAATTCAATTTTGCCATCATCCATAGAAGAGATTGAGACCAGCGATTGGATGGGAACGCCCAGGGTAGAGAGCAGCGCACGACCGCCTTCGAAGGTTTTTTCAATAAGCGTACCGATGCCAACAACGCGCGCACCGGCGACTTCAGCCAAACGCACCAAACCAGCGATGGTAGCGCCGGAGGCGAGAAAATCATCGATGATCAGGACATCTTCCCCTCGCCCGAGATATTCAGGCGAAACAATCAGCTCGGTATTTCGACCCTTGGTGTGGGATGGCGCGACGGTGAGGTAGACATCGCTGGGCATAGTGACAGGCTTGGTTTTGCGGGCATAGACGACCGGGAGTTCCAGGTACTTGCCGGTCATGAGCGCGGGGGCGATACCAGATATTTCGGCAGTTAGGATTTTGATGGCGGGAGTGTTGGCGAAAAGACGAGCAAATTCCTTGCCGCATTCATCCATGAGAGTGGGGTCGACCTGGTGATTGATAAACCGGTCGACCTTGAGGATGCCGTTGCCAAGGTTTTTGCCGTGGGTCAGAATTCTTTGTTTCAATAAATCCAAGATGCAGCTCCTTTGGGTGGGTGTGAGATTAATGTGAAATAGCTTGGTGCGACAGGAGTAACAAGAAAATGCAACATGGGGATATTATAACAACGTTCAGGGCGGGGCGGGAGCAGTTTGGCGAGCGGCAATGCCTTTAGGTCTATGAAAATAGTAATCTCTGCAAAAACCTCCCCGCGTCAAGCAATTTATTGTTTGAGCATTTCGCCTTTTAACACGGTGACGGCTTTGCCGCCAATGAAGACGCGGTCGTCAGCCAGGCGCACCCAAATTTCACCCCCGCGAGCTGAAGCCTGGTATGCATGGAATTGGGTTTTGCCGGTTTTGGCTGCCCAATAGGGTCCTAAAAAGGTGTGTGCCATCCCAGTCACGGGATCTTCGGGGATGCCTGTGCGGGGCGAGAAAAAGCGCGAGATGAAATCGTACTTGGTGCCCATGCCAGGAGCGGTGATGGCGAAATTAACGTAGTCAAGCTCGGCGATGGTATCAATGCTGGGTTGAAAATCGCGCACCTGGTCTGGGTTGGCGAGTTCAACAATGAGCGCAATTTCATCAGACGCGGCGATGGCGACCGGCTCGAGATTGAGAATCTGGTTCAAAAGGGTTGGTGGTTCGACCGGTGCGACCTTGAGCCTGGGCATGTTGATCTCAATTGTGCCTCGATTGAAGGTGGAGGTGAGCCTGCCACTGCGGGTGTAGAAGTTGATGGTCTCGTCGAGGTCGTAAAAACCGAATTCGTAGAGGATATGCGCGCTGGCGATGGTGGCGTGACCACAGAGGTCAACTTCAGTAGTGGGAGTGAACCAACGCAGATGGTAATCATGACCTTTGGGGCAGAGGAAAGCAGTTTCCGAAAGATTGATCTCCTGGGCGACAGCCTGCATCCAGGTATCGTCCCTGAAGGTTTCCAACATAATCACTGCAGCGGGGTTGCCTTTGAAGGGTTTGACTGCGAAGGCATCGACCTGGTAAAAAGGAATTTTCACAATGATCCTCCTTTGAAACACGTTCATCAAATTTTACACCGGTTAGGGTTTGTTAGATAGAGGAATTCTGAATTGATTGGTTGGTAAATAAGCTAAGGTTTTGCGTAAATTTGTTGGCAATTGGTATGCGGTTATAATGAAAAAGATGAAAATGAAAAGAATACTTCCAATATTTCTGGTGATAGTTTTAGTTGCGGCGATCCCACAGATTGCGAGCGCCGCTCACCTCGATGCCGATGCAGGTCAGTACTACGACCTACCGCTGTGCCTGCCGGGGTATTATGCCAAAGACCCGGGAGACTGTCTGCCACTTGGTCCTTCTCAGACGATCAGCGGACTGCGGGAGCAGGGCTTCCCTTATCCACTGGCAGGGCTGCCTGCAAACAAGCCCGACCCGGCACTCTCAAATTTGCCGATGCGGATTGCCAGCATTAACGACGGGCAGACCAAGGTTTACGCAAGTCTCGATGACGCGATTAACAATGGGACAGTGATACGTTCGTACCCCGGCGGTCTGCGGCGGTACGTTGCCATGATCGAACAGGCGAATTCTGGAGGTCGCACGTTTGTGAGACTGCTGGGCGGCGGATGGATTGAGGCGGAGCCGCTTTATTCGATCCCGAACTGGCAGGGACTGGAATTTTATGATACCCCCGAAAGCAATTTTGGCTGGACGGTTGATAACACCGGTTCTTATAACGCTGCCAGTTTCTCTTCCGGCGCTACCGGGAACTCTTATATTAAGTATGAAGCTTTTCCGATCTATAATATGGTCGAGGCGGAAGGCTACGAGTGGTACCAGGTGGCACCTTCAGAGTGGATCCCTTCGTTGAAAGCGCGTAGGGTTGTGGTTGACACAACCACACCACCTGGCGTAGAAGGCGGCAAATGGATCAATATTGATTTGCATAACCAGACACTATCTGCCTACGAAGACAATGAACTGGTGTTCGCGGCGGTGGTGGCAACTGGCTCAGGCGCGCTCTATTCCAGCCCCGGCACATACCGGATTTATGAGAAACGCGAACTGGATAACATGCAAGGGTCTTACGCGGCAGACCGGTCTGATTTTTACTATTTTGAAAGTGTGCCGTGGGCGATGTATTACAATCACGCCCAGGCGATTCATGGGATTTACTGGCCTGCGGTGCTGGGCTTCAAACAGTCTCATGGTTGTGTCAATATGTTCCCTGGCGATGCCAACTGGTTGTTCCAGTGGGCGGAGTTGGGCGATTATGTTTACGTGCATGACCCTTCCGGGTTGACACCAATTCCGACAGCGACGCCTGTGGGTACGCCCGGGCAGGAGATTATTTATCCGACAGCTACGCCACAGCCGTAGGTAATTCGCTGAGAAGATTGTAGAGGCGGGTCTGAGACCTGCCTTTTTTGTTCGATTGGCGTATTGATGGAGGGATACTGCTTCAGCTTAAGATAAGGGCGGGTTTGGAGCCCGCCCGTACACACTTCTCAATTGTTTATATCAAGATGCTCTTAGCATATCTTCCAGCGAAGGGGGTTGCCTTCAAGAACGTTGACAACTTCGGAGGCGATATCTTCGGCGGCGCGAAGCTGCGCTTCGACGGTTTGCCCACCGATATGCGGTGTGGCGATGACTTTGGCGTTCTTGACCAGGTTCCACTCCAAAGGAGGTTCCTTCTCATAAACGTCGAGGGCAGCGCCAGCAACCTTGCCCGATTCGATCGCGCGCAGCAGGGCAGCGTGATCGATAACGCCACCACGCGAAGCGTCCACGATATAAACCCCGTCTTTCATTTTGGCGAAAGCTTCGTCATTGAGCAAATGCTTTGACTCAGCGTTCAGCGGCAGGTTCAGGCTGATGAAATCGGCGTTTGCGAGCAGTTCATCGAGGTGGACCTGTTCGAAGCCCTTCTCACGAACAAACTCAGGGTCCCATGTACGTTTGTAGACGACCACTTTCATACCCATGCAAGCACAATATTTGGCGACGAGTTGACCGATATTACCAAAACCGATCATACCGAGGGTTTTGCCCATCAGCTCTGCGCCCATCAATTCTTTCTTTGCCCAATTCTCGTTCTTCATGGCAGCATCCGCGCGCGGTAACTCGCGGGAGAGACCAAAGATCATTGCCATAGCAAGTTCGGCGACTGCTTCAGAAGTAGCCACTGGGCAGTTCACCACAGTTACACCATGCTCTTTAGCAGCCTCAAGGTCAATATTGTCCACCCCAACCCCAGCACGACCAACGACTTTGAGGTTCTTTGCAGCTTCAAAAACTTCACGGGTGACTTTAGTGCGACCGCGTACGATCAAGCCGTGATATTCGCCGATTTCTGCAAGCAGTGACGCGGCATCGATCCCTTTCCTGTCAACAGCTTCGCCAACCTGGTTGATCAATTCTTTTCCGTTGCTTTCCAAGCCGTCTGTGATGAGTACTTTCCAAGCCATAACTATTTCTCCTTTTTTAGAATGGTAATACTGCTATTGTACTATCTTAAGCCGCGAACGTCACCCTTTCGGACGGTAAAACCGATCGAATCGAAATATTCGAGTGCCGCCGTGGCAAATTTTCTGCTGGTATTGAAATGGTCGCGGAATTGTGCCAGGCTGACATCTCCGCTGGATGTAATTGTTTCCGCAACCCACTGGCGCATTTCGGACAATGCCTGCGGTGTGTAAAGCACATGGTCTGAGACAGCCACCAGCTTCCCCGATGAGATAAGCCCTTCGAGCAGATCGTGACCGAGCTCAAGGCGTAAACGGTTGATGTCAGGTGGAGAGAAGGGGTTGGCTGCGAACTCAGCAAGAATCGGAGCAGCTTTCGCTTCGTCTTGCGGGGTCAAGACCACCTTGTGAGCAGGAGCCCAGAGCAGGCTGCCTTTTGAGATGAGCTGGGATTCCTGGGCGAGCTTTTCAATAATTTGGTCAAAAAGGACCTGGGAAAGCCCCAAGGCTGCGCGGAAGTCTTCCCGCGGCATGCCTGTTTTATATGGATATTGTTTATGGAAGGATTCCAGGCTCCCGAGAGCTTTTTTGGAGACAGCCTGCCAATAAGCAGGGTGCATGTAAGATCGTTTGGAAGAGTCTTTCCCTTTTCCAAGGTTGATGGCAACGCCCTCATTGAGCATCTCATCGAGCAGCACTACGACAGTATCCAGGGGAAGGGCAGATTTTTGTGCAATCGTCGCCAGGCTGGCAACGCCGTTGCTCTCGAGAATTTGCGAGACCAGTTCTGCCTCAGAGCCTGCGAACATTTTATCAAGCCGCTCCAGATTTTCTTCCTGAAAGCGTTTGTGCAGACGGCGGGGGTCTGGATCGAGCACGATGCCACCGCCAAGGGTTTCCGAAGGGGAGGGAAGCCGCAAGATGAAGCGGTCGTCTTTGGCGGCGACAATCGGGTGATCGGTACGCAGCTGGATGAAAGCATCCTGCCCTGGTCGCAGCTCCTGGCTGCCTAAAAGACGCAAACGGGCGGTGGTTTCGGCTGAACCAAGAAAAAGCTTGACCTCCATGTTATGCCTGACAGGAAAAGGGCTGTCATCAAGCAAGCGGAAGTGTGCGTCGATCAAAGACGTGGGCAAGTAGTCTCCGGGGTGGGCGATTACGTCCCCCCGGGCGATATCCTGGTAATTGAGGTTAACGATGTTGACGGCAGTGCGAAAACCGGGATCTACCTTTTGCAGTTTATGGTGGTGGTTCTGCAACCCACGAATTCGACCGGTTTTTCCACCCGGATGGCAGACAACTTCATCACCGACGCGCAGGCTGCCGTCCAGCAAGGTGCCGGTGACTACCGTGCCAAAGCCTGTGAGCGTGAAGACCCGATCCACAGGCAGACGAGGTTTGCCCAAATTTTTACGGTCTGGAATATTCTCAAGCACTTTTTCGATTTGATGTAACAATTCAGGGATGCCCTTACCGTCGCGGGCAGAAACTGGCACAATTGGGGCATCCTTCAGTGAGGTTGGCTCAACCAGTTCGCGAATATCCATCCCGACCAGTTCGAGCCAATCAGGATCATCCACCAGGTCGGTTTTGGTTAATGCGATTACACCGCGGCGAATATCCAGCAGGTCGATTATCGCAAGGTGTTCGCGAGTCTGGGCAGAAACGCCTTCGTCTGCTGCTACTACCAACAAAACAGCATCAATACCGCCGATTCCGGCGAGCATATTGCCGATGAAATCACGGTGTCCGGGAACATCGATTATGCCGATTTCTTCCCCGCCAGGGAGCACCAGGGAAGCGAAACCCAGCTCAATGGTCATCTCGCGAGTTTTTTCTTCTTTGAGCCGATCCGGGTGCGTACCGGTTAGTGCAGCAATCAGGGTTGACTTCCCGTGATCAACATGCCCAGCAGTGCCCAGGATATTCATGGATTAACCCTTATCGACCAGGGGAGCGATACTTTGAATTGATTCCTGAAAGGCGACCAAAACGGTCTGGACGTGCCTAACAGTCTCGCGGCTGAGATTGTCCAGGTCATCGCGCATCAGGGCGGTCAGATCGTCAAGTTCCTGAAGCTGCTTTGTGAGGTCGGTGAACTGCTGGTTTGTGTCGCGGTCCTGTTCTTCCTGGGCGAGCATGTAGTTGGTCCAACGCTTTACGTCATCAGACTTAAAGCTTGTCCATTCCTGGCGATAGCGATCGTTGTTGAGCCGTTGTAATTCGGTGATTTCGTTAATCCGGCGCTCAAACCGTTGAGAGGATTCTTCGGCATCATGGATCGCCTTTGTGACTGACAAGCGAACCTTTTCGAGCGTTTCTATTTGAGAGCCAAGGTTGGCATTGAATTGGTCAATCTCGGCAAAACGCTTTTCCCAACCGGAAAAGACTTTGTCGTTCTCCACCAGCGAACTGTTAACACGTTCGATAAATTGCGATTGGTTCTCGCGGCGGTCTTTTTCATTGTTTTGCACTTCAGCGATACGGGAGTCGAGCGTGCGGAAACTGTCGGTGAAACTATCGAATCGGCTGCGGGTTTCCTCGAGCCGTTTTCGGACTGAAGCGATTTCGCCCTGGAGATCGTTGACCCGTTTGGCTTCCTGGCGGCGACCTTCTTCCAATAAGTGTAATGAACGGCGGTAATCTTCGTCGAAACGATCGACCTCCTGGATTTTCACCTTCACCTCTTCGTTCAGTCGTGCCAGGCGGGCATCTTCAGCCTTGAGATTGCCTATATCCGTACGGATAGGATCGAACATTTCGCTCATTGGGTAAAGTTCGGCGATGGCTTTTTTAGCCGCGTCTACCTCAATTTTGGTTCGTTTCTGTGCTTCGGTCAGATTGTTTTCGGCGCGTTCATTGACTTCCCTGATCTGCTTGGTTAAATCGATATTAAGACGGTCGATGCGGTTGTCGTACTTGTCCATGCTGTTGATCTGGTTGGTATTGCGAGTGATCAACACTTCGAGTTCTTTAATTTGCTTGCGCAGGTTTAAGTTTTCTCCTTCGAGAATCGTAAGGCGATTCTGAAGTGAAGCGAGGTTGGTTTTATCGTTGCGGCGTTCGTTGTCGAGCCATTCAACGCGTTTTTCTAATTGTTCTAATCCCGAATATTCGTCCATAAGCTTCCTGTCTTTCGGTCAGTTGTATTATGAGATTATACCTAAAATCGGTGTTAAGCTACTTTCCTACTTCAAAAGGTTTTGAAAAGAAACCAGTAAACCGTTGAGCGGGGCAGAAAAAAATTGTGGGAACAACCCACCAACCAGCATAAGCAGCAATATCAACGCGACTGGCAGCACCAGTAAAGGACTTTCAACTTTGTCTTGCCCCACATCGGGGGGAGGCTGGAGAATTACTGAAAGCAAGCGCAGCAACATGAGGACCATACCGAGGATGCCGACGCTGATAAAGAGCCGGATGGGCAAGCTTTCTGTGGCAACAATTCCCAGGATGATACGCCGGCTCGGAAACAGTGAAAAAAGCGGCATACCGAAGCTATTGAGCAAGCTGGCTACCAATAGAATGCTGATCCTTGGATACCGCCAAACCAACCCCACAAGTTCGTCATAATCGAGTATTTCGCTGTCCAGTGCCTGCCTGAGGGCTGAAAAAGTAAAGCCGAGCGACCAATAAGAGAAAGTCAAAGGAAGCAACATCAGGGATATCAGCTCGAGCGGTCCTTGCTGGGTTGATGCCATCGCAAGCACGATATAGCCAGTGCCTGCCAGGTAGATGTAGCCCAATACGCGGCTGAGTTTTCTCTGAAAAACGAGCATAACTCCAGCCGAGACAACGCAGAGACTGCCGATCCACTTCAAAACCTGGGTGAGCCCATCCAGATTTCGCAGCCAGGCAAAATGGTTGAGGAAGGCAAGAAAGAAAAGTGCCAAACCTATCTGCATAATGGTCTGAAGAAAGGTGATTATCCAGGGGTGTGTTTCTTCGGTGAGCATCGGCAGCCAACTATGCACCGGGAAAATGCCTGCCCAGAGCGAGAAACCGGCGATGACCAACAATGAACCACGCAGCACCAGGGATTCTGCTGAAGGTGAGGTCTCGATACCTGAGACCATCCAGCCGCTCAGAAGAATCAGCGGCAGCGCCAGGGTTTGCATGCTCAGGAAACGGATAACGCCATTTCTTGCCGGTGTTCCGCGGGGAGAAAGCAGAGGCGTACTGATCAAGGCAATTAATTCGATCACCACAGCAGAATATAAGAAGGGGCTGATGAACTGGACGGCGCCCCAAAGCGCGGTGATGACCAGCGAAAGGCTATTGAACCAGCGACCGACATCAAACATGCCAGAAATTAAGTTCCAGAGAAAGCAAAGAAAGTAAAGCAGAGCGAGTATTCGAAGTTGATCGGCCGTGATTTGAATGGTGCGTCCAAAAACTTGAAAGCTATCCGACAGCGTGAAAACCCGACCAATTATCTGCAAATTGAGACCGCCCGAGAAAAGCAAGGCAGAGCCAGCGAGGAGTAAGGGTATTATCGTTGCTAATATGGTTGAGAGCCGGCGGAAACGCTGGATGGTTACTAATGCTAAACCAAGCAGCAATGGTAACGCGATCCAGATCAGAACTGTGTTATTCATGCTGTTTGCTCTCTTCGTTTTTTACGATAAAGAAGGCACCGACGATTGCGAGGAGAAGATTGACTGCCACGAATAAGGCTTCCAATAAGTAAGAAAATTCGAGGGCGCTAATCAGTATTTGAAAGCCTGACAGGAAGGTCAGGATGCCAATGGTGAGGTAAAAAGGTTCCTGGATGGTTCCGAGCTGGAGCAAGCCAACCAATACCAAACCGAGACTGAGGAGAAGATGGCTCAATGATACTTGGGGGAAGATGGCTTGCTGGATGATCGGGAGGAAGACGCGCAAAATGGTTATTAAGAAGATTCCGACCAGTGCACGAAAGATCTCGCCACTGGTGGGTCGGCGGAACAGGTGAATGCGCTCAATGCCACCGACGTTTAAGAGCGTAAGATAGAGAATCAGGGTGACCATCAATCCGGTAAATGGCAGGATTAAGGCAAGTGGTGTGGGGAGTATCCGCAGGAGCGGTGGAATCATGGAGATGAAAAGAACGGCAAGCGAGATTAGGTTGAGGGTCCATTGGCGGCGAACAAGGTTAAGTATCGCAGCCGCAAGCGCGAGATATATCGGCAGGAAATGAAGGATATCGTCCATCAGAAGCCCCCAGCCGAAAGGAAGATAATTGACAGCACCAGCAAGAATACTACCGACCACAAAATGCCGCCATCTCCCTCGAGAATTTGGCTAAAAAACACGGAAAGACCGGAGAGAGAACTGTAAAACCGCCGGGCGAGTGCAGAAATCCAGGAGAGACTCAACACATTACGGAAAAAACCCAGGATTGTAGTCAATAAACGATAAAGCGGGAAGCTCGGCGGCTGAACATCGGCTCGCAGGTGGAATCCGAACCGCCAGCTGACGAGACCCCCGATAATCACGAGTGCAAGACTGCCCAACGAACCGTAGAGGTTGCCTAAAGTCAACACTCCAGGCCATCCAATCAAACCTAAAATCAAAATTGTTTGGATAAGGGTAACCAAACCGAGTGGAAAGGTGATCCGGGCATATTTTTCCAATCCTGTTACCGAACTGTCTGCTTCCACAATAAAGCGGCTATACCCCAAAACCATGAACGCGTGGGTGATGATCATGACCACCGAGGTGAAATTTAGCGTATCAGAGAGCAGCCCGACCCAACCTGAGGCGGCAAAGGTGTATGGCAAACCAAAAAAGCCCAGCAAACCAAGCAATGGCAAATAGCGGATTCGCCGGATTGGTGGATTGAAGAGAAAAAGTAAGCTGCCGGAAAGCAGGAGCGCCAAACCCCAAACCCGGCTGGATTCTGGTTGTCCGTTGAGCACACTTTGGATGGCGAAGGAGGAAAAAGCGACCATCCAATAAGGGCGGGCTTCGTAAGGGTCTGGTCGGGTTAACCACATCACAGAAGAATAAAACGCGGCAATGAGCGTTATAACCTGAACAAGGTTGACTAGGTTTTGGTTGAAAACCAACAGGTCTGAAGGCAGGTGGGCGATCAGCACCAAGGCAGAGGCAGCTGGCATGAGACGAAAGAGTGTGCCGGTTCCCCGGCGTAAGGCGGGAGAATCCAGGTAGGGCAAATTGAGCGGGAAGACGCCCAACCGCAGACCAGCAGCGATCAAAAATAATACACTGGCGGTTGGCTGCATTACATCAAAGCTTGAGAAAGGATTGGTTTGCCAGGCGATTGAGGTGGCAGTGAGCAGCAAAAATGTACTGAGGATGCGAATAGAGAAAAGGTTGGCACTTCCCGACATAAATTCGTGTGTCGTAGACATGCGTACGAGCGTGACCAGTTCAACCAGGTCGGTCACCATCCAGGCAATCGCCATGGTGAGAGGGTTCGCCGCCAGGATGGCAAAAAGGTTCAGACCGGTAAGCAGAATAGAGAGAGACCAGGATGAAGTGGTGATGCCCGGGTCTGCCCGGGTGGTATCTGTTAGCAGTGCAGCCACACACATGCTTAATACAGCGACCATGTAGGGCCAGTTGATGTAATCAAGCACTAGTGCAAGCTGGTCTTCGAAAAGGGTGCCCGGATACCAGGTTAGCAAATCGACTTGCGATGGCAGGTAAAGGCGCAAAACGAAGGACGCGATCCACGCCAGCAGCGCCGCGGTCATGGCAATCGCCCAAGAACGCGCCGTGTTAGGTCGGTAGGAGTTCGTGATCAGGATGACCGAGGAACCGAGAAAAAGCACTCCCATGATGGCAAAGAGAATCATGATCTGCCTTAAAGGATTTCTCCACTTTGCCGGTGAAGGAATTGACCTTGCCCAGGTTTGCCCTTCCAGAGCCCATCCTCAATCAAGATATCTCCACGTTGAATCACGGTTCTGGGCATACCTTTCAGATTCCAGCCTTCGTACAGATTGTAGTCCGTGCGGTGGCAGGCGATGTTGACACCATATTTGACCTTTTGATCAGGATCCCAGATAACAACGTCGGCGTCCGAGCCAGGTCTAAGACAGCCCTTTTTGGGGTAGAGACCGAAGATCTTTGCCGGGTTGGTGGAGGTCAGGGCGACAAAGCGTTCAAGGCTGATGCGACCGGTGCCGACGCCATGGGTCCATAACAATGGCATGCGGTCGCCCAGACCCGGCAAGCCGTTGGGAATTTTGGTGAAGTTGTCTTTTCCGAGTTCTTTACCCGGAATGGCGATCATTTGCCCTTCGTATTCGATGGGCTGTTGACCATCAAAAAAGAAGGGGCAATGGTCGGTCGCCAGAACCTGGATGGAGCCGTCTTCAAGTCCTTGCCAGAGTGCGGCATTATCTGCTTTTGATCGAACTGGCGGTGAGCAAACAAATTTCGCGCCATCAGGCTGCTGCAGGTTTTCAGCGGTGAAAAAGAGATACTGCGGGCAGGTTTCACCCATGGCGTAAATGCCTTTCGAACGGGCGTATTTGAGCTGGTCAACTTCGCCGTCCATGTTCATGTGCACCAGGTAGACAGGGGCATCCGCCTGGGCTGCCAGGGCAAAAGCGCGCAGGCTGGCTTCGACCGCGCCCCAGCCAGGGCGGGTGAGTGCGTGCCAGATGGGTTCAGTGTGACCGGCTTCGAGTGCTTCGTTGATCAGCAGGTCGATCACATCGCCGTTTTCGGCGTGTACGAGGGTGAGGATATCGTTCTGCCCAGCGATGCGCATTGCCCGGAATATGTCTCCATCGTGAAGACGCAGGCGGTCATTGTAGGCGGTGAAAACCTTGATGCTGGTTATCCCCAGACCGGGCAGATCAGCGATTTGTTCGCCAATCTGGTCGTTGAAGTGGGTGATATTCATGTGCGAGGCGTAATCGACGCTGGCAGTAGCATCAGCAAGCTCCCGGTGAGCTTTCACACTATCGGCGAGAGTGCCAGGACCCTGCGAAACAAAATCAATCACCGTGGTGGTGCCGCCAAAAGCAGCAGCTTTGCCGCCGGTGTAATAATCGTCAGAAGAAACCGTGCCAGCCATTGGAAGATGCAGGTGCACATGCGGGTCGACCCCGCCGGGTAAAACGAACATGCCTTCGGCGTCAAAAACCCAGCCTGAATCAAGAAAGACCGATTCGCCGATCTCGGTGATGATTTCGCCTTCCATCAAAAGGTCGCCCTTAAAACTGCCTTCAGCAGTCACAATTGTGCCGTTTCTGATGATTGTTTTCATTGTTACAGCCTTTCTTACGATTTTGCCTGGGTAAATCCGCTTAATAAAGCCAGGATTGCCGGGTCCAACGCAATCTCGGGCAGCTCGCTTGCCTGGTATTCCTCGCTTTTGAGGGCTCGTTCACGGAGCGCCTTCCAGAGGATTGGTCTTTCTTCATCATGAACTGGCAGGTCGTTGAGATTTTGAGCGTTCTTAATCCGCTCACCGGTTGTGTAGAAAAATGTGACCCTTTTCCAGTTTTTGGCAGGGATTGGGGTATCCAATTCCAGGAGCGGACCCAGCTGGATTTTGAAATATTCTTCCCGGGCACGAGGGTGGTTTGCCTGGTCTTGAAGCAACTCTGCTCGGGTGGTCAGCTCGTGACCCAAAATGGGGGCAAGCCAGCGAATTTGAGCCGGTTGTTCCCTGGCGAAAGAAGAGGTTTGATAAAACGCGATGTAATCGACAGCGATAATTTTGGGGGCAGATCTTAGCGGGATGCGATACCAGCCCAGCAAGCGCGCGATATCGAGATCGCGGGCAGAAGGGAGCACCGCGACCATCACCAGGCTGGTTTCAGAAATTTGTGCGGATTGATTCAAGCGCTCTCCTTTAGAGCTGTACCTTTGCCTTGTGGTTGAATTCTTCGATCAACGCGTCGATTTCGGGACCTTGCAATTGGATTTCAGTCCAGTAATCAGGGTCATACCATTGGTCCATAATTTCTTCATAGGTGCGACCTTGCTGCTCAACCCAGGTGTAATACTTAAGGTTGTGAACGCGTTTGCGATCGCGGTAACCGAGCTCCTGCATGTAGTCAATCGTTTGCCCCTTGAGGTAGCGGGCGTCATCGGCGATGGCGTTGTTGTGGGTGTAGTTACCGGATTCTTCCTGCATCTCGAGCAGACGGCTGCCGTAAAGCTCCATCGAGTCGGTCAGCACGGTCAGAATGATGTCGTTGCTGGTCAGTTCGCAGTATTTCGCGAATTTGATAGCGGACAAAAGATTCCCAATACCTGAAAAACCGAGCAGGTCCAGATTCCCGACGGTTTCCTCGTCCACCCCAGAGGCAACCAGGTAGTCTTTGCCCGCTTCTTCGTTAAAGAGACGGGCGAGGTTGACCACGGCATTGTCATCGATGGAAGTGACAAAATCGGTGTTCTTAACATTGTGTACCCAAGGTACGTGCTTGTCGCCAATGCCTTCAATGCGGTGGGCGCCAAAGCCGTTATCGAGCAGGGTTGGACATTGCTGTGCTTCACTGGCAATAATTTTGCTGTAGGGAAAGATCTGCTTCAGATAATCGCCTGCGGCGATTGTGCCAGCAGAACCGGTAGCGGCAGTAAAGCCAGCCATACGATCAGTCGGACCCATAACAGCGCGCGCGGCGCGTTCGAGCGCGTCTCCCGTCAGGATATAATGCCAGAGGTAGTTGCCAAATTCTTCAAACTGGTTGAAGATGACCAAATCCTCACCACTACGGCGCAATTCCCAGGTTTTATCGAAGATCTCTTTGACGTTTGATTCAGTGCCAGGTGTGGCAATGACTTCGTCGGCAATCGAGCGAAGCCATTCGAAACGCTCATTGCTCATGCCTTCGGGCAGGATGGCAACAGATTTACATCCCAACAAGTAAGAGTCATAAGCACCGCCGCGGCAATAATTGCCGGTTGAGGGCCAGACTGCTTTTTGGGTGGTGGGGTCAAACTGACCGGTGACCAGCTGCGGAATCAGGCAGCCAAAAGCAGCACCGACTTTGTGAACGCCGGTAGGGAACCACTTGCCAACCAGACCGACGATGCGGGCATCCACGCCGGTCAGCGATTTTGGGAATTCGAGATAGTTAACCCCACCAAAACCGCCTCCATGCACAACCGGCTCGTTTTTCCAGGTAATGCGAAAGAGATTAAGGGGGTGAAGATCCCACAGGCCAATTTCTCGCAGTCTTTGTTGAATATCAGCCGGTACCAGGGTGGGGTCTTTTTGTTGTGCCAGGGTGGGGATAATGATTTTCTTCTCGCGAACACGCTGCAGGGTTCGTTCGAGGCGGTCGTTCATGATGGTCAGGTCAATTTTGGTCATGGTCGTTCCTTCGATGTTTATTTTTTTCCGAGGCGGGTGGGGTCAAACGGTTCATCCGGACCCTCCGCAATAATATAAAGTGGTCTGCCCTTGGCTTCGTCATATGTACGCCCGATATATTCTCCGAGGATGCCCATGCCGATCAGCAGGATGCCCGAGAGGAAGATCAGACTTAGCCAGGTGGCGAGAATGTAAGTGAGGTCAAAATTGTTAAAGATTGCCAGCAGTAAGTAGACCAGCAATAATACCAGGCTAAGCCCCACCAGGATTGCGCCAGCGGTGGTGAGCAGTTGGAGCGGATATGTAGAGAATCCGGTGATGGCGTTTAGGGCAAGCTTGATCATATTCTTGAGGGGGTAATGGGTCTCACCAGCGTGTCGTGCGTGGCGCTTGTATTCCACACCAATCTGCTTGAAACCAACCCAGGCACCCATCCCACGCAGGAAGCGGCTGCGTTCACGCATGGTGCCCATTACATCGAGGGCTTTGCGGTCGATCAGGCGGAAGTCGCCGGTGTTGAGCGGTATTTTTACGTCGGTGATTTTGAAGATTAGCTTATAGAACAGGGAAGCTGTGGTCAGTTTGAACCAGCTTTCACCCTCGCGTTCAGAACGGACAGCGTAGACGATCTGGTAACCTTCGCGCCATTTTTCGATCAAGTCAAGGATCACTTCAGGTGGATCCTGCAGGTCGGCGTCGATGATCGTGACAGCTTGCCCGCGGCTGTAATCCATGCCGGCAGTCACTGCTATCTGGTGACCAAAATTGCGGGCGAAGATGACCGGTCGCACGCGCTGATCTTCTGTGGCTAGCTGGCGCATGAGGTCTGTGGAGCCATCGGTGCTGCCGTCATCGACCAAAATCAGCTCCCAGGGCTCACCGGTGCTTTCCATGACTGCTTTAACCCGCTGGTAGAGCAGGGTCAGGTTATCAAGCTCGTTATAGATTGGGGCGATTACGGTAAATGTTGGTTCAGACACCAAATACCTCCTTGAGATCAGATAATTTGGGTTCAATAACAGGGGCAAGCGAAACGGCGCGCATGGCAGCCTCGACG
>JAAYZW010000182.1 GCA_012514645.1 Chloroflexota bacterium | reverse complement strand
TAAGCAACGGCGATGGCAGCAGCCAAGCGAGCATTTGTGTCTTCGGCAGGTTTCGTTTCGGCAACGACTACAGTAATTTCCTCAGGCGGCTCCTCGTCATTTTCTGCTCTGGTGGTCAACTTGACCAACAATGCCATGATGCCCCAAAGCGCAAAAATCATCACGAAGACCAGCGCCATGCCGATCGCGGTTATGATCAATCCTTGATTGAATACAGTCATCATCGCCGCCTATACTGGCATGTTGCCATGCTTGCGGGCGGGGTTGATCTCAACCTTGTTTTCAATTGCCTGCAATGCTTCAATCAGTTTTTGCCGGGTTTCAGCTGGCTCGATCACTTCATCAATATAGCCAGCCTTCGCTGCCGCGTAGGGGTTCAGGAATTCTTCCTGGTATTGCTGGGTCAGGCGCTCGCGTTCGGCTTGTGGGTCATCAGCAGCTTTGATCTGGCGACCATAGAGGATGTTGGCAGCACCTTCAGCGCCCATCACTGCGATTTCAGCGGAGGGCCAGGCGTAGGTGATGTCCGTTCCCAGATATTTGCTGCTCATGACAACATATGCCCCGCCGTAAGCTTTTCGGGTAACGACGCTGACTTTTGGAACAGTCGCTTCAGAATAAGCAAACAGCACCTTGGCGCCATGACGGATCACGCCGCCGTGTTCCTGGTGAACGCCGGGCAAAAAGCCCGGGGAGTCAACAAAAGTGACAACAGGGATGTTGAAGGCATCGCACATGCGCACCATACGGGCAATTTTATCTGCTGAATTGATGTCCATCACGCCTGCCATCATGGCAGGTTCCTGCGAAACCACGCCAACCGGTCGCCCAGCCAGGCGCGCCAGTCCAACGATCGCGTTGGGGGCATAGCCAGCCAGAATCTCAAGAAACGAGCCAGTGTCCATAATCTGGTTGATCGCGTCTTTCATACTGTAAGGCTGGTTGGGGTCTTCAGGAACGATCGTGTTGAGCATTTCGGAGCGGCGGTTGATTTTATCGTTCGTCTCTGCATGTGGAGGTTTCTCAGCGTTGTTCGAAGGGAAGTAAGACAAAGCCTGGCGTGCCAGGGCGATGGCTTCTCTTTCGTCCGCGCCAACCATGTGGCAGGTGCCGCTGGTTGTCAGGTGCACATCGGCTCCTCCGAGCGTCTCGAAGTCGACGTCTTCACCGGTGACGGTTTTGATCACTGCTGGTCCGGTCAGGAACATGTAAGATTGCTTGCGCACCATGATAATCAGGTCGGTCACTGCCGGAGAGTAGGAGGCTCCGCCAGCACATGGTCCCATAATCAGGCTGATCTGGGGGACCACACCAGAGTAGATCGCGTTTCGGCGGAAAATTTCGGCGTAGCCACCCAGGCTATAAACACCTTCCTGGATACGCGCGCCGCCAGAATCAATCATGCCGATAATCGGTGAGCCGGTTTTAACTGCCAGGTCCATTACACGGCAAATCTTATCTGCGTGCATTTTGCCCAGCGAGCCGCCCTGGACGGTAAAATCCTGCGCGTAGACATAGGTTGTCCGTCCGTCTACCTGCCCATAACCGGTGACAACGCCGTCTCCCAGCCCCGAATCGCCATTCGGGTCGTCGAGTGCGGTTGTCATTGCTCCGATTTCACGGAAGCTGCCTTTATCGAGCAGCAGGTCGATGCGTTCGCGGGCAGTCAGGCTGCCCTTGGCATGTTGCTTGTCGATGCGGTCCTGCCCACCACCAAGTTTGGACGCGGCACGCATAGCCTTCAATTTATCAATGCGGGGGATTTCCTCGGTCATTTAATCTCCTTAAATGTTTTTTAGCCCAATGAGTGAGTAGGGCTTGAATGCGAGACTATTGTAACATCAGTCAGGCTAAAAAAAGTGATACTGGAAATGAC
>JAAYZW010000181.1 GCA_012514645.1 Chloroflexota bacterium | reverse complement strand
TGGAATACAATAATTGAGACACGGTAGATCGATTGTCATTTGGTCAAATAAGACCGCCTCAGAGTCAGGATCGCCGTGTCTCATGTCACGTGATACCCGAACAGTTGCTTGGACCCAAGAGTCCGTATGCGCTAGTGTGGGGTCACTCTGAGCTTCTTTTGCGAATAATCTTACCGGTTGGAGGGGCAAGAGCCTTCGCAACACGGTGTGCACTCCATGAAAAAGGTTCAGGCTGACAATATACCTTTATTACAGACAATCCTTTATTTCAGCTTACAACCCCACTGCAAACAGCGGAACGAGCATCTCATCCTCGTGCAGACCCCCATGCCTGCCCAACATTGTGTTCTGGCGGTCTGGCCACCAGAGATAAACCTCGCTATCAAGTGGAATCGCCACCAAGTCTCCGATTCGATTTAGTAGATCGGGATGGTCGCGCCCATTCCCCAGCAGCTTCGCATCCAGCACCTCCTGCCGGGTCATAAAGGCGAATTTCCCCGCCCAGGCATGCGCAAAATAATCCTTTACATCCTCTATCAACCCCTGCTTCACATACAAAAACGGCAGCCTGCCTTCACAAGTGGGCGGCAGCGTGAGCATAGCGGTCAATTCCGGGTGGTTCGCAAGGTTGTACTGCTCATTTACCGGTGTTTCCACCGAACCATGATCAGCAGTCAGCAGAATCAAGGTGTTTTTCCGTACCGACGCGTCTAGCCCGCCTACCAACAGCCGAAAAATCGCGTTGCTGAAGTCGTGAAATTGCTGGGTGACACGTTCGTCATAAGTACCGTACCGGTGCATCAGCGAGTCGACATCGCTCCAATAGGCATACATAAAGCGCCTGTGTTTACTGGTATGGTTAAGCAGGTCGCGCATATTCAGCAAAAGGTCGCTTTCCGCTGAATAAGCATGCAAGTGGCTGCTAGGCAGCTGCATCTGCGAAAGCCCTGAATTTGCAATAGAAGCCGGTAGGAAGGCATGGCTTTCAACGCCGTGGTTTCCCAGGCGCTGCCCAAGCGGCGGTTGGTTCATAAAACTCGTAGGTTCAAAACCAGCTCTCGAAAGCCCGCCTATATCACCACGATAAGTGATTGGCGTGTGCAGAATATTGTTCATCACCAAACCCAACTCTTTATGCCACATTTCGTAGCCGATAACACCGTGCTGGTTCGGTGCTGTCGTCGTCCAGATCGTAGTCAGTGCAGAAGCGGTGGTGCTGGGGGTTATGCTGGTAATCGGAAAAAGACTTCCCTGTTCGAGCTGTTCCTTCCAGTGCGGAGCCTGCCCAGCCTCCATCAGTCGGCGCAGCTGATTGTAGCCCAGGGCATCAGCCAAAATCACAACCACATTCTCATAGCGGTCAGCAAATTTACCCAAAATTTCATCGCCAAGGATCGGTGCTGTTAAAGACCCTGCTCCCAGCCAATGTGCTGCTGTCGAGCTCAGGCTGACCAACCCATAACCATCATAGCTCGGCATCACCAACTCGCCTTTACGGTTTAGATGCTGGAATATTTCAGATTCATACAAAGACATTACAAAACCTCTTTCTCACAATTGCCGCCACTCAATATCGCCATAATCGGCAAAGCGCTTCTTCATCGCTTCAATTGCCTGAAAATTGCTGTCACAGAGCAAAAAATCACGTCCCAGGTTGAGGCAGGCTTGCCCGGTGGTGCCGCTGCCGGCAAAAAAGTCTAAAACCAACTCGCCAGGGTTGGATGAAGCTCTGATGATCCTTTCCAAAATTCCGATCGGCTTTTGGGTGGGGTAACCAGTACGTTCTCTGCTGTTCGTTCCCACAATCGTATGCCACCAGGTATCAGTAGGCAGCTTGCCTTTCGCCGCTTTTTCCGGTCCGACCAATCCGGGTGCCATGTAGGGGATACGGTCGATGTCCTCCAGGTTGAAGGTGTAATTTTGCTGATCCTTTACATAGAAAAATATCGTGTCATGCTTGGCGGGCCAGCGGTCTTTGGCTCTTCCCCCAAAATCATAAGCCCAGATAATTTCGTTAATGAAGTTTTCTCTGCCAAAGAGCTTGTCCAGGGCGATTTTGCAATAATGCGCCTCACGGTAATCAATATGAAAATAAAAGCTGCCGTCAGCTTTCAAAACGCGAAAAGCTTCTTCGAGCCTGGGCTGCAAAAAGGCTTCAAAATCAGTAAAGACATCGTTGTAGTCACCCTCACCGAGCACTTCGGTTTGGTACAAGTTGCCACCAAAGCCCTGGCGGTCTCCCTGCCCATCAGCAGATCTCACAGTACGCAGGCGTTTTCTTGATTGCACTTTGCCTGTATTGAAAGGCGGATCAATATAGATTAGATCGACGCAGGCATCCGGCAAACTATTGAGTAGTTTGAGGTTATCCCCGTAATAAACCGTATTTTTCATTGGTTGATTTTAACACGGGTTCCAACGAAAACGGGCTGCCATTGGACAGCCCGATTAAAACACAAGAAAACTAACTAACCAAGCTGTGATGTGCAGTTAGGGCAGCGGATTGCCTCAATCGGTATTTCCGTCTTGCAGAACGGACAGGCTTTCTCGGTCGGTTCGACAGCAACTTCTTCCTTTTTGTTCATATCGCGTAATTTGTTGATTCCCTTAACCAGCAGGAAAACAAAGAAGGCAATAATCAGAAAATTGATAATTGTCATTAAAAAGTTCCCATAGGCGAAGACCACGGCTCCCTGATCTTGCGCGGCCGCCAATGTTGTCCCGGGCTCGATGCTGACAGCCCCACGGTTGAGCTGAACATACAGGTTCGAAAAATCTACATTTCCCAACAGCAAACCTATCGGAGGCATAATCATATCCGCAACCAATGAGTTCACAATCGCACCAAAGGCACCGCCGATTATCACGCCGACAGCCAGGTCGAGCGCATTGCCCTTGGCAATAAAATCTTTAAATTCCTCAATAAAGGTTTTCATTTCACCTCGCTTTTTGCTCAATTATAGCCAACATAATAGTTTAAAAATGCATATGTCTGTCGCACGTTCAGCATTTCTCAATGTGAAAATTGACGATGGTTTTTTGCCCTGATAAAACGCATAATATTTAGTTGCATAAGCGTACGGGGGTGGGTCCCAATCATGAGTACTCAACCACCGCTTCGGAGTCCAATCAATCGTGCCTTCAAAATTTTAGAGTTGCTGATCGACAATAATCCTACCTTCACCGCGCAATTTGGCTCTACAGTCAATAGAGAAAACCACATTTTGTGTATAATTAAATAAATTTCAAATGACAAATGTGAGGACAATTATGGATGATGATGTAAACCGACCGAACGACGAGATTCCAGAAGATGCCGAACAGCCCATTGAAAAGGCGGGGGAACAAATTGAGCAAGCAGCAGAAAATGCCTGGGAAGAAGTGGAAGAGACCGCAGAGGCAGCCGACGAGCAGGCAAGCCAGGCTTGGGATCACGTTGAAGAAGTCGCGCAAGATGTTCGGGAACAAGTCAGCCAAACCACCGAGCAGACCTGGGACCACCTCGAAGAAGCTGCCGAAGAGACCACAGGTCAAATCGGTGAAGCAACCGTAGAATCCTGGGAGCAAGTGGAGCATGGCGAAACTATCCAGCAAATAGCCGAAGACGCATGGGACCGGGTTGAAGATGTCGATAGCGGGCCTTTTGAGAAGATTCAACCCAACGCTGAAATTGTCCAGGGTGTCTGGAGCAACAGTGACAATCCCGCCACAGCCCCTGCCGGACCTGAAGGGCATCAACATTCCTATGGAGACGAATATGTCCCGGAAGACCTGGGTGACTGCTGCGAACCAGATGCCACTATCGATCCACGCGCGTCCGCTGAATTCATGTCTTCACCTGTTGGGCTCGGACCCGATAGCATCGGACCTTCCATCACAGCAGAAGACCTCCGCGAAATCAAAGCCGAACATTACGCAGCCACGATAAATGATAAAGTGAAAGACAAAAAAGACTTTCCTGCTTGGGCGATCATCCTGATTATCATGCTGGTGCTCTGTATCTGTGTGCTCCTGCCCGTGCTCCTTGTGTTCAGCGGTGGATTCACAATTTTCCGTGATCTTTTTAGCGGTCTTGGCGGCATTGTACCTTACCTGTTTGTTTAAACTGCCTGAAGACTTCAGTTAGTTTTGTCGAGGCTGGCTCATCGCCAGCCTTTATTTTTGTGCCTCCCCGACCGCTCCGAATAGCTCTTCGCCTCTTTGCGTTGGCTCAACAATACAACCACAGACCGCCGATACTCCTTCATTCAGATCATCGAGAACAACAAAATCCACCAATCTTAACCGCCATTTTACATCCAGACCACCAAATCATTATTCATTGTAAAAACAGCCCTTTCGCGAATGCTATAATCTATACAAACATTACACAGGAGACCGCAATCAATGACCTTTCAACTTACCTACACGACCATGCATAACCCTCCGGAAGAATTGCATGAAAAATTCGATAACGCTCTCGCCGAACTAAAAGCAAACCTGGGCAGAGAATTCCCAATGTACATCAACGGTGAAGACCGTTATTCCACAGAAAAGCAAAAGGCTTTTTCCCCCATCAATACATCCTGGCACCTGGCAACTTACCAAAAGGGCACCGCCAAAGACGCTGACGATGCTGTCGCTGCCGCCAAAGCTGCCTTTCCCGCCTGGAGCACGACACCCTGGCAGGAAAGAGTCGCGTTAATTAAGAAATTCGCTCACCACATCGAAGAGCGCGTTTTCGAAATTAGCGCCGCCGTCGCTCTGGAAGTCGGCAAAAATCGCATGGAAGCCCTCGGCGAAATCCAGGAAGCGGCTGATCTGATCCTCTATGGCGCAAATCTCATGGAAGAGAACAACGGTTTCACCATAGAAATGGACAACGATCCAATTGATGACTTTGTATCGACAAACATTTCGGTCCTCAAACCTTACGGAGTCTGGCTGGTCATCTCTCCTTTCAATTTTCCTACCGCCTTAGCCGCCGGTCCGGTTGGCAACGCCCTCGTTGCCGGCAACACCGTTGTGCTCAAGCCCGCTTCCGGTCTCAGCTGGGGAGTCTCGTTGATGATCGAGTGCGCCAAAGAAGCCGGTCTGCCCCCAGGCGTGCTCAACCTGGTGACTGGTCCGGGCTCTACTGTCGGTAATGCCCTGACCGAAAACTCAGATATCGCTGGTGTTACTTTCACCGGCTCGATGGAAGTCGGCATGGACATTTACCGAAAGTTTGCCAACCGTAAATTTCCCCATCCGTTCATCCTTGAAATGGGCGGCAAGAACACTACCCTCGTCTCCAAAAACGCTAAACTCGAAGACGCCGCCATCGGCAGCCTGCGCTCCGCGTTTGGGCTGCAGGGTCAAAAATGCTCGGCAACTTCCAGAATTTTTGTTGAGGAAGACCTTTACGAAGCTTTCGTCAAGCGAATGGTCGAGCTAACCAACGGGCTGAAAATCGGTGATCCCACCTTGCAAGCCAACTGGTTTGGTGCAGTTATCAACAAAAAAGCCTACTACGATTTTGCAAAATTCAGCGCTGATCTGAAGAAAGCCGGAACCATTCTGACAGGCGGTAACCAGCTCACCGAAAATGGCATGGACCAGGGCTACTTCTGTGCGCCAACAATCGCTGTTGATGTCCCGATCGATCACTACCTCTGGAAGACTGAGATGTTCCTGCCAATCGTCATGATCGCCCCAATCAAGAATTTGGACGAAGGCATGAAGTTAGCCAACGATGTCGACTACGGTCTCACTGCAGGCTTCTATGGCAGCGAAGCAGAGAGCGAATGGTTTTTCGAAAATATTGAAGCAGGAACAACCTACGCCAATCGCCCCCAAGGCAGCAGCACCGGCGCCTGGCCCGGGTTTCAAACCTTCGGCGGCTGGAAAGGCTCTGGGTCTGCCGGCAAGAACGGCGGCGGTCCTTACTATCTGCCCCTCTATATGCGCGAACAATCACAAACCAGGGTTAAACGCGCCTGACGACAGACGCCAAACCGATGTAAAATAAAATCAGGTCTTAGAGCCTGATTTTATTTATTTCTGTAGATAACGGGCATTCGACCGGTGTGCATGGACGAACAGGCAATATATGCGAAAAACCAGAACACTGCTTACAATCATCGCCATCATCGCGCTTTTTTGGCTGGTCAGATCATTTCTTTCCGACACACCCTTGCCGCCCGTAGTGATCATTCTGATCCTTGGGTTTTTGCTGATAATGCTTTTAGTGCGCAGATCCACCCCAAGAACCAGGCAAACAGAAGAAATTCCACCCTCGCAGCGTCGCCGTCGTAAAACCGACAAACACAAATCCTGGATAACCAGGATCGACCAGGAATAATGAACGAAAGTGAAAACCACATGGATGCAAAACGTAAAATTGAAATAATAAGCACGCTCTCGCTGAGTGATGAACAATTGAAACGGATTCAATCACTGGATGAGGGCATCCGGCTTGATGTCTTTAAACCAAAAGAAATGAACAAAATATCTGATGAGATCTGGCGCAAAACCGAAATTTTGCTGACCTATGGCACCAACTTGCCGACGGTCGAGAAAGTGCCCAACCTGCGTTGGGTCCAAAGCAGTTGGGCTGGCGTGGAGAAATTGCTCGATGACCCTCTTTTACATCACGAAAATGTGCAAGTGACCAGCTCCAGCGGCGCGAATGTTAGCCAGATGGGCGAGTATGTCATCATGATGCTGCTCATGCTCGGTCATAAGATGCCACAAATGCTCCAGGCGCAGCGTGAAAAACGCTGGGTGGAAGACAAGTTTACCAGCCTGCAGCCCAAAGAGCTTCGCGGCAGCACGGTCGGAATTGTCGGTTACGGTTCCATTGGGCGCGAGGTAGCGCGGCAATTATATGCATATGGCGCCAGGGTTCTCGCCAGCAAACGCGATGCCATGCACCCTGAAGACAAAGGCTACGCCCCCGAAGGTCTTGGCGATCCGCAGGGCAATTATTTTCACAGGCTATACCCTATCGAAGCACTCAAGGGCATGCTCGAAGAATGCGATTTTGTGGTCCTGACCTTGCCGCATACGAAGTCAACTGAATGTCTGTTCGTCGAAGACATGTTCGCAGCCATGAAACCAGGCTCATATTTTATCAACGTCTCCCGCGGTCAGTTGGTCGACGAAGGCGCGCTGATCAATGCCCTCAACAGCGGTCGCCTGGCAGGGGCGGCATTGGATGTCTTCACGCAGGAGCCACTTCCTCCGGAAAACCCGCTCTGGTCGCAGCCAAACCTGATCCTGACCCCACACATCTCGGCTTACTCTCCGAATATATTTAACCAGGTGGTCGATTTGTTCATCGAAAACCTAAAACGCTATCTAAACGACCAACCGCTTTACAACATCGTCAGCCCGGACCTGGGATATTGAGCATAATGGACCTTTTTGACGCCTCTCTTCAAGACCAGCTGAGATCGCAGGCACCGCTGGCAGCACGCATGCGCCCACAAACGCTCGACGATATTGTTGGGCAGCAGCATATTATTGGCAAAGGCACCTTGCTCAGGCGTGCCATCGAAGCAGACCGTCTGTTCAGCTCCATTATCCTCTACGGACCTCCCGGCACCGGCAAGACCACCATCGCGCGGGTGATCGCTAACACCACCAAAGCCCATTTTGCCTCCATGAGCGCGGTTTTGGCAGTCGTGTCAGACCTGCGTAAGGTCATCCAGGAAGCCACAGACCGCCGCAAGTACGATCGCGTCAGAACAATCTTGTTTATTGACGAGATCCATCGCTGGAACAAATCCCAACAAGATGCTCTTTTACCCCACGTTGAAAGTGGGCTGATCACACTGATCGGTGCCACCACTCAAAACCCATATTTTGACGTAATCAAAGCGCTTGTCAGCCGCTCACGCATTTTTGAACTGAAACCACTCACCCAGGACGACATCCTGACGCTGCTGCAGCGTGCCTTGTCGGACGAAATCACTGGTTTTGGAATGCGCACCGTCAAGGCTGACCAAGATGCTTTATGGCACCTCGCCGACATTTCTGGCGGTGATGCCCGCAACGCGCTCAACGCGCTTGAACTGGCAGTCGAAACCACACCGGCAGAAGAGGGCGTCATTCACATTACGCTCGCTGTCGCCCAGGAATCGATCCAACGCCGGGCTGTCATGTATGACAAGAGCGATGATCAGCACTACGATACCATTTCGGCGTTCATCAAATCGGTGCGGGGAAGTGATCCGGATGCCGCTCTTTATTGGATGACCAAGATGCTGCTGGCGGGGGAAGACCCGCGCTTTGTGCTTCGGCGGTTGATCATTTTGGCGAGCGAAGACATTGGCATGGCAGACCCAAACGCCATGGTGGTTGTCAGTGCCGCCGCACAGAATTTTGAATACGTCGGTATGCCTGAAGGTTGGTACCCAATCGCGCATGCGGTAATCTATTTGGCAACCGCTCCGAAATCAAATTCGGTCGGAGCGTTTTGGGACGTGCAGGAAGAGATCAAAAAAAACGGCGCGGGATCAGTGCCAACGCATCTGATGGACGGCTCACGTGACGCAGAAGGCTTTGGGCACGGCAAGGGCTACCTCTACCCACACTCCTTCAATGGTCACTGGGTCAGACAACAATATTTGCCCGACGGATTAGAGCAGCGCGAGTTTTATAAACCTTCCGACCAGGGCTTCGAAACCCAGATTGCCGAACGCCTCAAAAAATGGCGCCAGAAACCCGGATCGTAGGCACTGGTCTGCCTGTTAGCGAACTCATTCCGACCTGCAAAATAGATTCGCATTGAATGGAATTTTATAGATCTAAACTGTAGAATGCACGGTACTTCGGACCCGAAACGGTAGGGGTGGTTTCAGGACGTGAGCAGGGGTGAAATTTTTTAAGTAGATAAACCCACCGCGTTAGAATCACAGGATAATTTTCGGTTTTCGCTGCCTGTCCGCAATTGTTGCGCTGAGGAGGTCTGACCATGTAAGCGGTTATTGGGCGCTCACGATTGGGACATCCCCTTATGCTTATGCAAAAATAGATTTTACAGAGTTACCAGGGCAAAAACCATCGTGTATCTTTACATTGAGAATTCCTGCCCACATCTCATGATTTTCTGTTCTTTTCGTGTTAAACTTAAAGATTGCGAGGATGAGATGTGGTTTAGAAAATCAGTTCAGGAAGCAGCGTTTTTGATCGTCGGGCTGGGCAACCCAGGGCTGGAATATCGCTATTCCCGTCATAATTTCGGCTTCATGGTCATCGACGCCCTCGCAGATCATTGGTCTGTACAGCTCAAAAAAATCAAATTCAAGGCAGTTATCGCCGAAGACCGTTTCAAGGGCAGCAAGGTGATCCTCGCCAAGCCCCTGACCTACATGAACGAATCCGGTCGGTCGGTCGCGCCCCTGTTGCGCTTTTACAAGTGCCCGCCAGAAAACATGCTGGTGATTCACGACGACCTCGACCTACCGCTCGGCACCCTGCGCATCCGCCCTGCGGGCAGCACCGCCGGACAGCGCGGCATGGAATCGATCACCAAATTGATTGGCAGCCAAGAATTCCCACGTATGCGCCTGGGCATCAGCCGCCCACCCGGGCAAATGGACCCAAAAGATTATGTCCTCAAGAAATTCCTGCCAGCCGAAGAAGAATTGAAAAAAATTGTCATCAACCAGGCAATTGAAGCGGTTGAAACCTTCGTATCCGAGGGGCTGACCAAGGCAATGAATAAGTACAATGGCGAAGTCGCTTGACAATTCACTGATAGAACGAATAAAAAGTTTGCCCCCTTACGATGATTTGTTAACCTCGATCAAGGGCAGAGACTTCACAACCGAATCCCGCCGGGGGTTGGGCTTACCGCGTGCTGCCCGTCTGGCACTGCTGGCTGCCCTTCACCACGATACCCAGGCGCCGATCCTGCTTTTGACCAACCGCTCAGATCGCGCGCTCTCGCTCTTCGATGAACTCGGTTTTTGGCTGCCACAGAATGTTAATTACTACTTCCCAGAGCCCAACCCATTGTTCTACGAAGACATCCCCTGGTCCCAAAGCACCCGCCTGGATCGGCTGCGCGTGTTCACCACCCTCAGCCGCTACCTGCTGCCCGGTTTGCAGAAACCCGAAGACCCACCTGTGATCGTTGCTCCCATCAGGGCACTGATGACCCGCACCGTGCCGCGCCGCACTTTCCTTAAGAACACGCTCAAAATCAACCTGGGCGATCGTAAAGATTTCCACCAGGTCGCTACCCAACTGGTCGGCATCGGCTACGAATACAGCAACATCGTCATCCAGCCAGGACAGTTCTCCCGCCGTGGAGGCATCCTGGATGTCTGGTCACCCTCCGACAGCCTGCCGGTCAGGCTGGATTTTTTTGGTGACGAGATTGATACCTTACGCCAATTCGACCCCGCCACTCAGCGCAGCGAAGGCAAACTGGAGCAAACTCTGATATTCCCGGCAGCCGAAGCATTGCCGATCGCCGCCATGCGTGAGGGCGAGCTGCCCTACCAACTGAGCGAAAAGGACATCCCCGAGATCTACAACTTCCCCTCCAGCCTGATCGATTACCTGCCCGATAACGCCCTTATCCTGCTGGACGGCGAAGAGTTTATCTCCGCTGCTGCAAACGACATCGAAGAAGAAGCGATCGAGCGCTTGCAGGAGATTAAACGCGCTGACCCCAAGGCACAAGCAAAAGTGCCTTACCTGACCTGGTCAGAACTGCTGGATGGCACTGCCAACCGCCAGATCATCGAGATGGGGCACAGTTTCGCCGAGGGCGGCTCGGCATTAGCATCGCTTTTCGACCCAGGACCACGCTTCGCGGGTCGCCTCAAAGAATTCCAGTTCCACCTTGATACGCTCTCGAGAGAACAGCAGCCCTGGACAGTCGTTTCACGTCAGTCAGCCCGCCTGGAACAGCTCTGGAATGAAACCCACCCCGACGAATCAGCCTGCGCAGCCGCTTTCCTGGAAGGCTCGCTTTCAGGTGGCTGGGTCTTAAAGCTAAACAAAAGCCAAAGTCATCATCTGCTCACAGACAGCGAGATTTTTGGTTGGAGCCGCCCACAACCGCGCCGCCGTCCACCACTGAGCAGCGAGGCTCCAGAGGCGATCTTTGCTGACCTCAAACCCGGCGACTATGTCGTCCATGTCGACCACGGCATCGGTCGCTTTATTGGCTTGCACAAGCCCAGTATTGATGGTAACGAACGCGAGTATCTGTCAATCCAATATAAAAACAGCGACGTCCTTTACGTGCCCATCCACCAGGCGGACCGCATCACCCGCTATATCGGACCCGACTCCGCCGCCCCAGGTCTGAATAGTCTCGGCGGAACCGACTGGACCCAGACCAAAACCAAGGTGCGCCATGCCGTTGTGGAAATTGCCACCGATCTGCTGGAGCTCTATGCCAAACGGCAAATGGTGACTGGCTTTGCCTTTAACTCTGATTCTGACTGGCAGCGCGAGCTGGAAGCATCCTTCCCTTACATTGAAACCCATGACCAGCTGCTTGCGATTGAGCAAATCAAGCAGGATATGGAATCGGACCGCCCTATGGACCGTTTACTTACCGGCGATGTTGGCTATGGCAAGACCGAAGTTGCTTTGCGGGCTGCTTTCAAAGCCGTCTCCGATGGCAAGCAGGTAGCATTGTTGGTTCCGACTACTGTGCTCGCCCAGCAGCATTTCGACACTTTTCGGGAGCGGCTCTCGGTTTTTCCGGTCGAAGTGGAAATGCTCTCAAGGTTCCGCACCCCCAAAGAGCAGGACCAGATCATCAAAGACCTGGCAGCAAAAAAGATCGATATCGTCATCGGCACACACCGCCTGGTTTCTTCTGATGTCGAATTCAAAGATCTCGGTTTGCTGATCATCGACGAAGAGCAGCGTTTTGGCGTCACCCACAAAGAGCATCTCAAAAAGATGCGCGAAGAGGTCGATGTTCTGACCATGACTGCCACCCCAATCCCTCGCACGCTCTACATGGCACTCAGCGGTGTGCGCGATATCTCCACGATCAACAGCCCGCCCGAAGAGCGCTTGCCGGTGGTCACACACATCGGACCCTACTCACCCAAATTAGCCAGAGAAGCGATCATCCGTGAGCTCGACCGCGGGGGACAGGTTTTCTTCGTCCATAACCGTGTCCAATCGATTTCCGCGGTCTACAACCACCTTCAAAACCTTGTTCCCGAAGCCCGCATCGGCATCGGGCACGGTCAACTACCGGAAAAAGCACTGGCAGACGTGATGCACCAGTTCACTTCAGGGCAAATCGATGTGCTGCTTTCGACCTCGATCATCGAATCCGGGCTCGACATCCCCAACGCCAACACGCTGATCGTCGACCGTGCCGATACCTTTGGACTTTCACAGCTCTACCAATTGCGCGGACGGGTTGGGCGGGGTGCCCAGCGTGCCTATGCCTACCTGTTCCAGGACAAACGCCGTGCGCCTACACCGGAAGGCGAAGAGCGTCTGGAAATCATCGCAGACAACACTTCACTCGGAGCCGGCTATTCGATTGCCATGCGCGACCTCGAGATGCGCGGCGCTGGCGACCTGCTCGGCACGCGCCAGTCTGGTTATATCGCCGCCGTCGGTTTCCAGATGTATACCAAGCTGCTCAGTCAGGCAGTTCAGGGTCTGCGCAGCGAAGCTGGGCTCGCCGGAATCGATCTGGACCGGCAGCATTGGCTCCAGACCCCCAGCCTGAATGTCAACGTCGACCTGCCGCTCAACAGCGAGATTCCGTCAACTTACATCCCAGACCAGGATTTGAGGCTAAAGCTTTACCGGCGAATCTCCAACCTGCGCAGCAATGAAGAAATCGCCGCCGCCGAGATCGAATTTTCTGACCGCTTTGGTGAGCTGCCGGAAGGATTGAAAGACTTGTTCTTCCAGATGCAAGTCAAGCTCGCCGGCGAAGAAATTGGGCTGGAGTCGGTCACGATAATTAATCAACAGGTGCTGCTGACCTTCCCGCCCTTGCCGCAAGGAGTTAAGGAACGCGGTCTGCCCGAAGTTGACCCCCTCGCGAGGGTTGGGCGAAACGCCTATTGGGTCAGTATTAAGGATTTCCACGGCGATGCCTGGCGCGAACCCCTCCTGCGCATCATGCAAAAGTTGATTAACCTCAAGTAGGCAACCAGCCAGAACCCATGGTCGGGTCTTTTGTTGGGCGATATTGTAACAACGTTAGGGATGGATTCAGGGAGTGAGCAAAGCTGAAAATTGATAATCTGCGAAACCGTCTCGTTAGTATCACGGTGAATCCTCGGTTTTCATTGCCTGTCCGTGGTTCTTGAACTGGGCAGGTCTTACTAAGCAAGCGGTTATTGAGCGTTCGCGATTGGGACCTGCCCCTACATTTTTGTACTTTGTTAGGGCAAAAACCCAGAGTTTATTTCCACATTGAGAATTGCTGCCTGCTTTTCCAACAAATTTTCGTGATCTTCTTGCTGTGATATACTGCAAAAATGCAATCTTTAATTAAGAAATTGCCGAAATCCCTCCAATTCGCGCTGGTGGTTTTACTGATCCTGCTTGGCGGTTTTCTGCTCGCCTGGTCGCAAATAAAACGCTACCAACTGACCGTCAACGGAGAATCCATTTCGATGCGGGCGGTGGCTTTTTACCCCCGTGACCTCTTCGAAATGGCTGGCATCAACCTGCAGCCCGAAGATGCCCTCTCGCTCGACCCAGATGCCTTCTCCCTGGACCTTCCTGAACATATCTGGCTAACTTCTGCCCGTCCGGCAACTATCGATATTCCCGATGGCAAAGCCAAGCTGCACACGCCCGCACTCTTCCCAGCCACAATTCTGCTCGAAGCGGGAATCAAAATCTTCCCCGAGGATATCCTCCTGGTCGATGGTGAAATCGCCAATCCCGACCAAAAATTGCCGCCCGGCGAACAAGTAAACCTCGAATTCATTCCTGCCAAACAAATCAACGTCATCATCGATAAGCAGCACCACACCACCCTTTTCACGCAAACCCTAACATACGAGCAAGCGCTTGAAGAAGCCGGGCTTGAGTTCGACCCCAAAGACCACTTCAATCCTGACCTCGATCAACAACTTGCTGCCAGCAACGAGCTGACAGTCACAAAAGCAAAACCGGTCTGCGCGACCTCAACTGAAAGCCAACACTGTGGTCTCAGTGCTGCGGTGACGGTCGCCGAAGCCCTGGCAGATTTGGGAGTTACGCTCCAACATCTCAACTACGCGCACCCAACCGACGATCAGCCAATCCCACTAAACCGCAGCATCAGCCTGCATTCTGTCGAAGAACGCCTGGTGCTGCAGACCGATGAAACCAGTTTCGCCTACACCTACCAGGAAGATCCCAACACCCAACTCGACAGCACTTCGGTGATCGTCCCCGGTCAACCTGGAATCGAAGTCGTCCGCCTGCATGAGCGCATCGAGGATGGCAACATCGTCACCACCACCTCTGAAGGTCCCTGGAAAGCCAGCGACCCGCGCGACGGCGTTATGGGTCGAGGCACCCGTGCAGTCTTGCAAACCGAAACGGTCGATGGTCAAACGATCGAGTTCTGGCGCAAAGTGAGCGTCTATGCCACCTCTTACCACCCGTCCATCTTTGGCGACAACCCGCGCACACGTTCGGGGCTGCCCCTGCAAAAGGGCACCGTCGCAGTCTCAGCTGCCTGGTACCCAAGCATGGCGCTGCAGCCAGTTTACGTGCAGGGCTATGGCTTTGGCACGGTTGGCGACTCTGGTTACGGCATCCCGGGCACCTACTGGATCGACCTGGGCTACAGCGACGAAGATTATGTCGGCTGGCACAGTTGGACGACGCTCTATCTACTCCCTCCGATTCCCGCCTGGTACCCAGCGGTGCTGCCATGAAATATCTTGACATCTTCCCGCTCTTAAAAAAGTATGGGATTAAACCAAAAAAGTCGTTGGGTCAAAATTTTCTGATCGAACCAGCCGGGCTCAACAAGGTAATCGACGCAGCCGAACTCTCAAAAGCAGATGAAGTGCTCGAAATTGGAGCCGGGCTGGGCAGCCTGACCTACCTTTTGGCGCAAAAAGTCAGCCAGGTCACCGCTGTGGAAATCGACAAATCCATGCTCGCTCCCCTGAACGAAGCTTTGGCAAAATTCGACAACGTCCAGGTAGTTGAAGGCGACATCCTCGATCTCCAGCCAGACGAGTTGATGCGGAAGAGAGATTATGTCGTAGTCGCCAACATCCCTTATTACATCTCTTCCGCCATCATCCGTCACCTGATGGAAGCTGAGACCAGACCCAGGCGGGTGATTTTGACTGTGCAGAAAGAAGTGGCAGAACGGGTACTGGCGCGGGATGGGAAAATGAGCCTGCTGTCTCTTTCGGTGCAGGTTTTTGGGCGGGTTTCGCTAACCAGCATAATCCCCGCAGGCAGTTTCCTGCCTGCTCCAGATGTCGATTCGGCTGTTTTGAAGGTCGAGTTATACCCAGAACCTTTGGTGCCGCTTGGGCAGCTGAAAGCCTTCTTCAAGCTTGCTCATGCAGGTTTTGGGCAAAAGCGCAAAACCCTGCGAAACTCGCTCTCTGCCGGGCTGGCTCTCCCAAGCCAGGCTGCCGGGCAATTGCTGCTCTCTGCCGGGGTTGACCCACAGCGACGTGCTGAAACGCTCTCTATTGAGGAATGGAAGCGACTTACTGTTGCCTGGCAGGCTCCTGCCTGACCTTTTTCTGGCGTTTTTTGCCCGAACGAAGCGCGATTACCGCTCCAACGATGCTGGCAAGTCCTCCCAAAATCACCAAAGGGCGTTCCAGCAGCCACAACAAACCACGTAAACCCTTTCGGGCATGCTTGACCACCGCGGTTTTGGGAAAACTAACCTCTCCAGCCCAATCAAAGGTGATCAGGCGGGGCAAAAACTCTTGTTCAACACAGCCTTCCAGGCTGAAAATGTAAACCGGTTTGCCAGACTGCCAGGTCAGGCGCAAATCGGTTGAAAACTGCTCCCAGGTCATCACCTTTTGTGGTTTTATACCCTCCATCACCACTCCCCCGCCAGTGATACCGATGCCGATTGCCTGGGCTTCGTCGGCATAACTCCACAACATGCGATTTCCGAGGGGCTGAAAAAGGCTGGAATAGAGCATCAGCACTTCGCGGTCAACCGGCACATCCACCAGCCCGCCCAAACGCTGCGCGACCGTTGATTGTGCCTTACGATCATCAAGTAGAAATGGGAAGTGATACGCTTCCAGGAAATAACCGTCATCTTTGATATTAAACGCCAGCTTGCGGTAAGCCAGGCGCGCCTGCTTGAAGGATTCTTTTGACCGGAAGCGCTGCCACGCTTTTTTGAGCGCTGCTGGGCGCAGCGAGTAGGCATCGGTCATCTGGTTGAGGTCTGGCTCAATGTCCAACCCGATGCCGCTCCATTCGAGCCCGTGCAGGTCGGTCCAGGCTTTGAAATCGGCATAGCGCTGCACTGCCTGGGCGTGATTTTCCATGTTAAACCAATAGCCGTCGTCCTTCGGAAGCAACAGCCATGCCCTCACCGGAATCCCTACGCGGTTCAACTGGCGCACGATTTCAACCCGTTCGTTTGAAAAATCTAAGATCCCCATGGAAACACAGGCTTCAAGCGTATTGAGATCATCGTAGACAAAACGGTTTTCAAAGAGCTTCTTGAGCTCCACCCCGTCCAATTCGCAGAAAAAGGTTAGTTGCGAATGCATTATCTCACTAGGTGTTCTTTTTGCAAATAAAAAAGAGGTATTGAATTATACCGATAATCGATACCTCTTAGGTATTACAACTCCAATAGTTAATAAAAAGGCTAATATTTACAACAGGGCTATCTGATTACATTAGCTACCGTAATCTTCAGGGAAAGTAGCCTCTTCATCATCGTCATGGTGTTCATCACTGTAGTCACTATAGTCACTGTACCCAACATCGGTATGCGCTACCGCGAATTGTTGCACCAACCGAGCCTCAACGGCTGCCAAAATAGTGGTACCGCCATTCTCTGCCATGGTTCTCACCTCCTCTCTTAGTATGTTTGCTAAATTATATCTTAAAAAACCTTTACTTAAAAGCAAATTATCAATAGGTCAATAATCTTTTTATTAAGTCTTATCTTTCTCAGTTATAACCCAGCGAACAAACTGGTACTAGATTCGATTACTAAGCCATGTTTTGGCAATAACGACAAGAAATAAATATTTATTAGGTTGGCAGAATAAAGATTTGGATAAATGTCATTGTTCCACCAACCCATGAGTCAGTTTTTTAATTATTCCCCTTGGTTTTACTCACAAGATGTTCAACAAAGTTCAGTATATCTTGAGTTGCTTCACACAAAGGGTTCTTAGGTAAAAAATAGCATAATTCCGTGTAACGAAGTGCCGCACAACCATTATTACAAGCAAATTTCCAACGACATTCGTGGCAATCTTCTGGTATATATTGGGCATTACTTAGGTAGTCTGCATACACTTTAGATGCTCTAATATCTTCAAAACTAACCTGAGTAATGTTTCCTAAACATAATTCTGGTAATCCAGCAAATCTACCGCAGGGGTACACATTACCGTTTCCATCAACACTTAGAAACTTGTTGCATCCAGACGACATACTACAAACTTTGGGTGCCTTTCCTAGAACAGCTTCAACGTATCGCACAAAACTTTTTACCCTGATTTCGGGGTTATCAAGTTCCCACCAGCGTAAAAAGACTGTTCTCACAAAGGAAGCATATTCTTCCGCACTTATACCATAGTTAAGAGGACTTCCTTCAAGAAGGGTTTCAAAACAAGGAGAAAAATCAAAGCGTGTGAAGTGCTCCTTTAGGAAGTCAAATACCTCCATAGGGTGTTCTATGCTATCCCTGTTTATTACCGCACCTGCATCGACACGAACCCCCTTGGATTTGAGTAACTCAACCGCTCGCATTGTATCAGAAAGAGAACCACGACCGTCAGCGTAGAACCTATGAGTATCGTGTACCATACTAGGACCATCAACACTAAACCCTGGTTTAATACCACTAACTTTTATGAAATTAGCCCAGTTTTCATTAATGAGCACACCGTTGGTTTGAATTAGGTTTGTTACTTTACCTTTAATTCCAAACCTCTCAACCATTTCTTTCTGTATACGCAGAACTTCTTTATAAAAGGGAACTCCTGCAAGTGTGGGCTCTCCTCCATGCCATATAGTAACGTACTTTCTTTGAGGTACTTGAAAAAACTCAAAGAGTAGTTTCTCAAGTAAGCCCGGTGACATGGTTTTCGACCCTTGCCTTTGCCATAGATTCGGATCATTGTTGTAGCAGTAATCACATCTCAAAGTGCATCTGTTTCCTACAGGTTTTACAACCAAGGTTAAACTAGTCATTTCAATCGATCAATTCAAAATTGGGGACTTAGAAGGGATTCCCACCCTTCGGGGGAATTCTGCAGGTGTTGCTTTTGCCTTCGTCAAACTCACCAGGTAGCGTTCATCATCAATTTCTGGCAATTTCACCGGAATGAGCGTCTCAAGTTTTCCTCCCATTAATCGGATAGCGTTCCGACTGTTTTCTGCCTCTTCTTTGGCGCTGGCGCTTTTTTGCATCACCACGAACCCACCTAATCTAACCAATGGTAAAAGGTATTCAACCAAAGTTGGCGTTTTTGCAACCGCACGTGCAAGTGCCAGATCGTAATGCTCCCTATGCCCAGGATCTTGACCGATTTCTTCTGCTCGGGAGCTGCTGACAATCACGTCTTTCAATCCCAGTGCTTGAACTATATGCTCACAATAAACCGCCTTTTTCCTGATCGATTCAACCAGGGTTAGCCCGGCATCAGGGTAAATTATCTTGAGTGGAATACCAGGGAAACCTGCCCCTGTTCCAATATCAATCATGCTCAGGGGAATCCACCCTTCAGGAAAAGCTGTGATTACGCTGAGAGAATCCAAAAAATGTTTTATTTGGATCCCTTCCGGGTCGCGGATTGCGGTCAGGTTAAACTTCTGGTTCCATTCCAACAATTCTCGAAGATAAATATCAAATTGCTCTGACTGTCCAGCAGACAACGTCACACCATATTCACTCTTCGCATATTCCTGCCAGGTTTGCATTGCATGATTATAAAGCCAATCGAGAGACCGGTGTAGCAAAATGGATATCTTAGGATCTGTTAAAAATTCCTAAAAATTCCTGCACCCAAATACGCAAACAGAAGCATTTTTCCGATCTTGCCTACCCAGGTGAAAATCAAAAACTTCCACAAGGGCATCTTCCCAGCCCCGGCGATGAAGCCCGCCATATCAAAAAGTGGGTTCGGAATGAACGCCAGAAAAATAATTGGCCAATGATTGTATTTTTGGATCCAGCCCTCCAAGCGCTTATACCAATCCAGGTTGGTGAGCCACACCTGCCCACCCACCCCAGCCATATAACCGGAGAGTTCTCCCAATGCAGCGCCAGTGCCCGCAGCGATCGCCACCCAAAAAGGAGCGAAAATCGCGCCCATAGCCGATGTAAAAACCACCCCCGGCAGCGGAATTAAAACAGTCGCGTTGGAAAGAATTGATAACAAGAAAATACCCGGATAACCATAAGCCTCCAGGTGCTGAATTTTATCCCTGTTGACCAGCAACACTACCGAAAGCGCCAAAACGCCAACCAGCAGCACAATTCGCCAAATTTTTTGCCCCTTGGAAAATGCAGCCTTCTCGCTCAAAAGTTACCCATCCAGCACGCTGTTCAGGCGAGCGATCACCATCTCAGAAGCAACCTGGTTCAAACCGCCTTCAGGGATGATCACATCGGCATAACGTTTGGAAGGTTCCACAAACTCCAGGTAGGCAGGGCGCACCATTGCGAGATATTGGTTTACGACAGAATCCATCGTACGACCACGCTCAACAAGGTCACGCCTGAGGCGGCGAATGAAGCAGATGTCCTGGTCGGTGTCCACAAACAATTTCATATCAAACAATTGCCGCAAGCGTTTTTCAACGAAAATCAAAATGCCTTCGACCAAAATTAATGGCTTTGGCTCCACCAGGTTGGTTTCTTTCGCGCGAGTATGGTTAACGAAATCATAAACAGGCACACTGACTGCCTCACCTGCTTTCAATTTTTGAATATGCTCGATCATCAATTCGGTCTCAAGCGAACTCGGGTGGTCATAATTGACCTTCAAACGCTCTTCGAAAGGCTTGTGATCCTGGTTATGATAATAGGCGTCATGGGGCAGCATCGAGATGGAGTCCGGACCGATCTCCTGGAGAATCCTTTCGGATAGCGTAGTTTTCCCGGAACCCGAAGCCCCGGCGATACCGATTATGAAAGAGGATTGCTGTGATGACATGGCGTGATTATAACCTCAACTCTGGCATAAAAAGGCAACTGCAACAGTTGGGCACTGGTAATTTTCGCGACACTCTCAGGTATAATCACGGCAGGAGAGACAAGAACATGAAAGCAAAATTAATTGACGGAAAAGCAACAGCCGAACGGATTCGCGGTGAAGTTAAACAAGCGATCAATCAGCGTTTGCTGGAAGGCAAATCTCAACCTGGTCTGGCAACAGTACTGGTTGGCGAAAATCCGGCTTCCAAGGTTTACGTTCGCAATAAGCAGAAAGCCTGCGCTGAAGTCGGAATCCACTCGGTTGGCTATAACCTGCCCGAAGAAACCAGCCAGGAAGAACTTGAAGCCCTGGTGCGCACGCTTAATGCTGACCCTGCGATCAATGGGATTTTGGTGCAGCTGCCCCTCCCCAAACATCTTGATGAAGAAAAAGTGCTCACTGCCATCGACCTGACCAAAGACGTCGACGGTTTTCACCCGGTCAATATCGGTCGGTTGGCTCAAAAAGGACGTGAGCCTGTTTTTGTCCCCTGCACACCGGCGGGCTGCATGGTCTTACTCGAAGAATCAGGTGCGCAAATTTCCGGTGCCAACGCGGTTGTGCTCGGTCGGTCCAATATCGTTGGCATGCCGGTGGCGTTGCTGCTGGTTAAAGCTGATGCGACCGTCACGATCGTCCACTCGCGCACCAAAAATATTCCAGAAATCGTTCGCAGCGCTGACATCCTCGTAACTGCAATCGGTCAGCCCGAATTTGTCAAAAAAGAATGGGTAAAACCGGGCGCTTACGTAATTGATGTCGGCATCAACCAGGTCGATGACCCCAACGCCAAACGCGGTTACCGCCTGGTCGGTGATGTCGCCTTTGACGAGGTTTCTGAAGTTGCCGCTGCCATCTCGCCGGTGCCTGGCGGCGTCGGACCGATGACCATTGCCATGCTGCTGCGCAACACCTTACACGCGGCTCAACTCGCTGACAACGCCTAAGTCTCAAGACCAAACCTGGAGGTTTTCATGTCGACACTGCTGGTTAAAAACGCTTACCTGATCGTCACGATGGACAAGGCTGATCGCGAACTGCAAGACACAGCCATTTTTTGCCGTGATGGGGTCATCGAGCAAATCGGACCATCGTCAGAGCTCCCCCAGGTAGCTGACGAGGTGCTGGACCTGCAAGACCATATCGTCTTGCCAGGGATGGTCAACACCCATCACCACTTCTACCAGTCGCTGACGCGCGCGCTGCCAGGCGCGCAAAACGCCAACCTGTTCAACTGGCTGACTACGCTCTACCCAATCTGGGCACGCATGACCCCCGAGGATATCCACCTCAGCGCCCAGACCGTGCTGGCTGAATTAGCGCTCACTGGCTGCACAACTGCCTCCGATCACCTCTACCTGTTCCCTAACGGCAGCAAACTCGATGACGAAATTGAAGGCGCTGCCACAACCGGTATGCGTCTGCATGCATCGCGTGGTTCGATGAGCCTCGGTCAATCGCAGGGGGGTCTCCCTCCTGACAGCGTGGTCGACAGTGAAGCTTCCATCCTCAAAGACAGCGAACGCCTGATCCAGCGCTACCACGATCCCTCACATGGCTCGAAGCTGCAAATCGTGCTGGCACCCTGCTCGCCGTTTTCGGTCACCAGCCAATTAATGCGCGATTCCGCTGACCTGGCACGTAAGTACAACGTCCATCTGCACACTCACCTGGCAGAAACCGAAGACGAAGAAGATTTTTGCCTGGAAATGTTCGGGCTCAAACCGGTGCCATACATGCAATCAGTCGGCTGGATAGGAGATGATGTCTGGTTTGCCCATTCAGTATGGGTGAATGATGCCGAGCTGGACCTCTACGCTCATCATGGCTGTGGCGTGGCACACTGCCCGTCTTCCAACATGCGCCTGGCGTCCGGCATCGCGCCGGTGATGAATATGCTCAGTCGCGGAATCAAACTGGGGCTGGGCGTGGATGGTTCTGCCAGCAATGACAGCTCACACATGCTCAACGAAGTCCGCCAGGCAATGCTTTTGGCACGTTTAAACAGTGGGCTCAAGGGCGCTTCCCGCTCTGCGCCCGATGCGCCTCCGTTGATGACCGCCAGGCAAGCGCTCTCAATCGCCACGCGCGGCGGCGCTTCCGTCCTGGGGCGCACCGATATTGGCAGCCTTGAAGTCGGAAAATGTGCCGATTTCTTCGCCGTCAACCTGAACAAACTCGATTATGCCGGTGCCCTGCAAGATCCGGTCGCCGCGGTGGTTTTTTGTGCCCCGGTCAAAGCCGACTGGACAGTGGTCGGCGGTGATGTAATCGTACGGCAGGGGCAATTTACCAAATTCGACATCCAGGAACACGTTAGCAAGCACAATGCTGTTTCGCGCCGCCTGGTAGAAAATTAAACCATCCCTAAGACAGGGAGAAATTAGGAGAATAGTCAATGCAGAAAAAAGGTTTAGCCGTTGTAGCAGTTGGGGGGAACGCACTGATTCTTGATAAACATCACCAAACAGTGCCAGACCAATTCAACGCTGCGGTGAGAACGATGAAACATATCGCCGATATGATTATTGACGGCTGGGATGTCGTCATCACCCACGGAAACGGTCCGCAGGTTGGTTTTATCCTGCGCCGATCCGAAATCGCTTCCCATGAGCTCCACGAAGTTCCGCTCGATTATTGCGGAGCGGACACCCAGGGCTCAATCGGTTATATGTTCCAACAAGCGTTATACAACGAATTTAAAGAACGCGGCATCGAAAAGCTCGCCGCGACAGTCGTAACACAGACCATTGTCGATTCAAACGACCCCGCTTTCCAAAACCCCACCAAACCGATCGGCTCCTTCATGGACGAAGATCTGGCGATGTCAAAACGCGAAAACGACGGCTGGGTGGTGGTGGAAGATGCCGGTCGTGGTTGGCGGCGAGTGGTGCCTTCACCGATCCCGCAAACCATCGTCGAAGCAGACGCGATCCGCAGTCTGATCGACAACGGTTTCGTCGTCGTCGCAGTCGGCGGCGGCGGCATCCCCGTGATGCAGCGTGAAGACGGCAGCCTGATCGGCGTGGAAGCTGTTATTGACAAAGACTTTGGTTCTGCAATTCTCGCCAGCATGATCGATGCTGACCTCTTCCTGATCAGCACCGCTGTTGAAAAAGTAGCGGTTAACTTCAACAAACCAGACCAAAAATGGCTGGATGAGATTACCGTCGCTGAAGCCAGGCAATTAATCGAGGATGGTCAGTTCGCCAAGGGTTCAATGCTGCCAAAAATTGAAGCAATTTTGAAGTTTATGAACGCCGGAGGCAACAAGCGCGCCCTGATTACCGACCCCGCCCACATCAAAGACGCACTCGATGGTAAAACCGGCACCTGGATTGTGCCTTAAAGCCAGTCTTAAAGTAAAATAATCGTGAAGTGGACCAGCGGTTTTCGGTCCATACGACGAAATAGGTCCACTCTTCCTTCCCCCCTCAACGGGGGATAGGAAGGTGGCTGTTTGAAAAGAAGATTTGAACGGTCGCTGTCAGGTGCAAACGGATAGACAAGTTATCAGACCTTCCTGCGATTAAGTCAGGAAGTTTAGCGGATTGAATTGATGCAATATGCCAATTAGCTACTTTCAATGCTCTCAGTGTGGGGCAAAATTCTCGCCCGAACAGGTCACTTACACGTGCCCTGCCTGTGGTGGCAACCTGGACACACATCTCACCTTCGAAGAGAACCCAGCCGAAGTAACTCAGGCTGAGATCATCCAAAGCAGGCACCACTCAATCTGGCGCTATGCCCCTCTGCTACCAGTCGCTGACCCCAAATTCGAACATACACCGCTTCATAGGGTTGGCTTCACACCGGTTTACCAACCAGAGCGCCTGAGAAGCAAGTTAGGCTTACGCCAACTCTTTGTCAAGGATGAAAGCTTCAATCCCAGCCAATCGTTCAAAGACCGTGCCAGCGCGATCGTGATTGCCCGTGCTATCGAGAAAAATATTGTAACCACCATCACTGCCTCCACCGGCAACGCTGGCGCTGCCATGGCTTGCATGGCAGCCAGCGTAGGCAAACGCGCGATCATCCTCGCGCCAGAAAGCGCTCCGCCTGCCAAAATCGCACAATTACTCACCTTTGGGGCAGAAGTAGCCCTGGTTGAGGGCAATTATGACGACGCCTGCCGGCTCAGCCTCACCGCCTCGCATGAATTTGGTTGGTACAACCGCAACACCGGTTACAACCCCTTTACAGTCGAAGGCAAGAAGACCGCCGGGTTGGAAATCTGGGAACAAGTAATCAGATTTTTGCCTCCAGAGCAAAAGCTGACTGTGTTTATACCCGTCGGCGATGGCAACATTCTCTCAGGTATTGCCAAAGGCTTTATCGACTTACTCGCGTTAGGGTGGATTGATCAGCTTCCGCGTCTGGTGGGGGTTCAGGCGGAGGGCTCAGCCGCGATTTACAATGCATTTATCAACAACAAAGAGTTTATCGATCCCGTACACGCCCAAACTGTCGCTGACAGCATTTGCGTTGACTTCCCTGGTGATGGCTTTCGCGCCCTGAAAAGGGTGCGCGAGAGCGGTGGCTTTTTCATGACCGTCAACGACGATGAGATTCTGGCTGCCATACCTGCTTTGGGCAGTGTTGGTTTGTTCGTCGAACCAGCCGCTGCGACAGCATACGCCGGCTTGGTCAAAGCTCTGGAAAATGAGTTGATTGACCCCGAGTCCACAGTTCTGGTCATGGCGACTGGAAGCGGTCTCAAAGACGTCGAGGCTGCCATGCGCGCCGTTTCGCTTGCCCCTGTTATTGAACCCAAATTATCTGATCTCAAGGAGGTATTTGGTGTCTGAACCAACATTTACCGTAATCGCCCCAATCTATAACGAGCTTGA
>JAAYZW010000180.1 GCA_012514645.1 Chloroflexota bacterium | reverse complement strand
CGCAGGGGGTCGTACCCTTCTGTGGTGGTGTATTGCAGTGCTTTTTGCCCGTTTTCTGTCAAAACTTTTTCACAAGCTGCTTTCATTTGCTCGATCGGGAAGAGTTCTGAGGCTGGAAAACCACCTCCAAACGAAATCACATCAGGCTGATTTGTTACTTTAAGCAGCTCGCGGATAAAAGAGCTTTTCATCCTTTGAGTGCGGTTGGCGAAACGAAGTTCCCATGGTGTTGGCATATGTTTATCTCCTTTTTTCTTAACCTTTTTATTTCATATATCTGCTAACAATTGTTGCCGCACCAGGCAGGGCAACCCGATCGCCAGCGGTGAGTTGAGCGGGTGGGTTTTGCCGCCAGTTTGGTGCGTTTTGGAATATGAAGATCCTGGTGCCTTCAACGGCTGCTTTTTTATCTACAAATGCTTGTCCGGTGAGGTAGCCGTTGCTGTCAATCGCACAGCTGGTGACCTTGCCGATCATGCGACCCTTCAGATCGCAGACCGGGTCTCCCGGATGCGCCATGCGAACAGCCTTCTCATCGAAAGTGAAGCGCGCAACCACGCCGGTACGCTTTGCCTCACGTTTGACAAAGGCTTCCCTACCGATAAACCAGGCAGAGTTTAATTTCAGGAAAGGCAGGAATCCAGCTTCTCCGATGGTCAGGTTCATCTCGCCGCCCATCTCGTGCCCATAGAGAGGCAGCCCGGCTTCTGTGCGCAGCGAATCACGCGCGCCCAGTCCGACCGGCACCATGCCGAGCGGTGTGCCGGCTTCTATCAGCGCGTTCCAAAAGCGAACCGCATCATTCGGGTGGACGAATAGTTCGAAAGCCATTTTCTCGCCGGTATATCCGGTGCGCGAGACGATCACGTCGATCCCAGCGACTACGCTGGACGTCAGCTGATTTCGATTTATTCGGCGGATCTTGCGCTGTTCAGCTGGCTCTGCCAGAGAAAGCAAGATATCACGACTCATGGGACCCTGCAGGGCTATATCGACCAACATGTCCTTGCCTTCTTTGGGGTCTTTCAGGTTGCGCAAAATTACGTTGCGCCCAAATATCTGCACCCACGGTCGCTCGCGGTCCACCAGCACTTTGCCGTCCTTAACCGCGTTGAGCCATGCCCAGTCCTTGTCTTCGTTGGCAGCGTTTACCACCAGCAAATACTTTTCTTTGGCAATGCGATAGATGATTAGATCGTCAATCACGTTGGCATCCGGGTCCATGAAGTGCGTGTAAACCGACTCACCGATATTGCGGAAGAGCACGTCATTGCCACAGACCGATTCAAGGAACACTGCCGCGTCCGGTCCTTCTGCTAAAAAGACTCCCATGTGGGTCACGTCAAACAGACCGGCAGCCTGGCGGGTTGCCAGGTGTTCCTGCAGCACCGAGGTGTACCAAAGCGGCATTTCCCAGCCGGCGAAGGGGGACATCTTTGCGCCCAGTGCGACGTGTGTGTCGTACAGCGGGGTGCGTTTGATCGGCGTGTCTGCTGGCTCTTCCCACACAAAATCCGGGCGGGCATCAAAACTAACATTTTTCGGCATGCCAACGAAGTAAGGCTTGCAATGTTCGATCGGGTCATTCTCCGGCTCAATCCATACCGGGTCAGCTTTGTTAATCGAAATCGGACCAGGAACTCTCTGGGTCAGGTCTTCATCATAATAGATGAAACCGGTCGAGAGCCCCACAATCCAAAGCCCCGCCAATCCCAGCTTCTCTGCCGGGACGGTCAGGATGTAGCGGTGAGGAGTTTTACAGGTAATTACGCCCTCGATGTCGCCCGAGGTAGTGTGCATAATCGTGTTTTGTGAATCTCCGGGCTCCAGCGCTTCCACATCACTGGTCATGGTGAAGTTAACAAATGCCCTGACCGTCTCGCCGGTCATCTCCAGCGCTCCAAAGCCTGAGCGAGGGTGGTCTTCGAGATAGAAATAGTGGGGGAACCCATGTAATTGGTCAATTTCGTCAATGCCTGGTTTCGAATCAGCCATTACGCGAACATCACTGTTGATTTTATTCAGGGTGTCAAAATCGAGTTTTGCCCTGGTCTTGTTACCGGTACGCCCGATCATGTAATATGGTCTGGTTGCTTTAAACAGGCGGTCAATCAATCCGGCGATGGTACCAAAGTCGTTTTCCTTGAATCCGCGCTGGGTCAGCCAGGTGGTGCCCATGCGGATACCGGTTGAGCGCAGTGCCGATTTGTCGCCGGGGATCGTGTTTCGATTGACCACAATACCAGCCAGGTCCAAAATTCGGGCACCCAGATCGCCATTTAGAGGGACACCGTTTTCACTTTGGTAAGACTTGCAATCCAGCAAAAGCATGTGGCTGTCAGAGCCGCCATAAGGGACTTTTGCGCCCAACTCCTTGAATGCATTTGAGAGCGCCTGGGTGTTCTTCAAGGTTTGCTGCTGTAACTCGATGAACTGGTTGGTATTGGCAAGCTTGAAGGTCAGTGCCATCGCCGCGATTGCGTTCACATGAGGACCGCCTTGTTCACCGGGGAAAATGCCTTTGTCAATTTGTTCGCCCAGTTCGCGGTCATGGCAGATGGTCACCGCGCCTCGAGGACCGCAGAGGGTTTTGTGGGTGGTGAAACTGGTGATGTCAGCGATGCCAATCGGCGAAGGCACTTGCCTGGCTGCGATCAGCCCGGCAATGTGAGAGATATCTGCCAACAACCAGGCACCGACCTCGTCAGCAATTTCGCGGAATTTGTGCCAATCAGGAATCCATGGGTAGGAAGTAAACCCGGCCACGATAACCTTCGGGCGAGCTTCTTTGGCGATTCTCAAAATTTCGTCATAATCGAGCCGCTCAGTCACCGGGTCAACCGTGTAATGGTGAGCGTTGTAAACCAACCCTGAACGATTGACAGGCGAGCCGTGTGTCAGGTGACCCCCGTGCAGCAGGTCCATCCCTAAAATGGAATCTCCCGGTTCGATCAGCGCGGTATAAATGGCTGTGTTTGCCGGCGCGCCGGAGAGCGGTTGAACGTTGACCCACAAGTCATCCGGGATCAGGTCATTGGCGGCAAACAGCTCGGCTGCGCGTCGTCTTGCCAGCGCTTCGACCATATCCACATATTCAACGCCTTTGTAATAGCGCGCGTCACTGTGACGTCGATAGCGGCCAAGCTGCATACCGTAGTCCATGATCGTGGCTTCGTCCTGGTAACGAGTTTCCGGTCGCGGATAACCCTCAGCATAAATGTTGGTAAAGGGGGAACCCAGCAAATCGCGCACAGCCTTCGGCGCGATACTTTCACTCGGGATCATGATCAGGCGCCTGGCCTGGCGTTCGGTTTCGAACTCGACCAGGCTTTTTACGTTGGGATCATAATCTTCAACATGTTTTTCGAACAAATAATCGCTCATTTATTTACCTCGGTGAATATTTTGCTCTCTGTAAAGACCCAGAGGCGGTTTTTTTGATCTTTTTGGGGTATGGGGAAGTGTTGTTATCGCAGCACGACAACAAATCAACAGCACGGTGACCGTGGTCGTTATCGAAGGTCATAGCTAAAGTCGCCATTGATGCAATTGTACCCTATTAAGCATCAAATCCCTGGTAAATTCCGCCGTCCTTCCAGCCGGTTCAAAATTTTGAGTATTGGAATTTTCAGCTCAAATTGTTTGATGAACGGTTAATCGGGCTCCGAATCTGTAGCTACAATACCAATGCAAATCAAACAATACCATCGGTAGGTGTGGGT
>JAAYZW010000179.1 GCA_012514645.1 Chloroflexota bacterium | reverse complement strand
TGCTTAGTTTTAAGTTTTTCTTCAACGATCCTCTTTTTGATAAATTAGTTGAAGATATCAAAGCCGGGAAAGAAATCGAAGCGAATTAAACAGCGCCAGGCGCGACCTACAATTTTATCCCTGTCCAAAGCACGAACACAGGAGGAGTGTGATGTCACGTATTTTAACAGAAGAACTTGTATTTTTAAATTCCCAGGTAAAAACCAAGGAAGAAGCCATCCAGGCTGCCGGAGAATTGTTAGTGGCGGGCGGTCGCGTTGAGGCTCCCTATGTTATGGGTATGCTCGCACGCGAGCAGACTATGTCCACTATGATTGGCAATGGCGTTGCCATTCCTCACGGGCAGCATCCGGACCTCAAATACATCAAGGAAACCGGCATCTCCGTTCTCCAGATTCCGGAAGGGGTTTTGTGGGATGAAGGTGAACTGGTTTATTTGGTGATTGGCATTGCCGCAACCATGGAAGAGCATATCGGTATTTTGCAAAACCTCGCCAACGTGGTAGACGAAATTGAGCAGGTCGAATTCCTTTCTAAGACCAATAAAAAGTCTGACATCATCAACGCGCTTGACGCGTAATCAATAATCATCAGAGGAAAGGACTGAAATGAACGATAAATTTCGCAAATACACCGACCTGGATTATCCTTTGCCCAAGCAAGTAATTGGCTGGAATATGTATGGTGCTGGTCTGGAAAATGTTGGTCGTGATGGCAAGCCTGAGTTCTTTCCGATGCCTGAACCGGGACCTGACCAGATTTTGGTGCGCGTAGACGCGGTTGGTTTATGCTTCTCGGATGTCAAATTGATTAACCAGGGTGGGCAGCATCCCAAGCTTTATAACCGCGATTTGTCTATCGAGCCAACCAGGCTCGGTCATGAAGCTTCCTTCACCGTCATCGAAGTTGGCGAGAACCTGCGCGAACGCTTTGCTCAAGGTCAGAAACTGGCGATCCAGCCGGATATTTACGTGAACAAGGTTGCCACAGCCTATGGTTACACCATTCCGGGTGGGCTGATTCAATATCATCTGATCGGCAAAGAAATCTTCGAAGCCGATGACCCCGATTACCTGATCCCGGTTGAAGGCGATCTGGGCTACTCAGAATCGGCGCTGACAGAACCCTGGGCTTGTGTCGAAGCAGCCTACACCCAAAGGCGCCGCCTCTCACCGCTGGAAAATGGCAGTATGTGGATTGATGGTTACCCACAATCCGGTAAAGCATACACCTTTGCGGAAGGACTCGAAAAACCGAACAAGATTTACCTGAGCAACACTAACGATCAGATTCGCGATTTGGTTAATCGCCATAAAAGGGCAGATGCTGAAGTGGTTGAGGTCAGCCCGATAGATTTGGACACAATAGCATCCATTGCTCAAGAAAAAACCGAAGGCAAGGGCTTTGACGATATTGTTTTAATTGAACCAACCAGTGCCGGGTTTGTTGGAGAAGTCGCGAAAGACATCGCTTTCCGTGGAACGCTCAACATCGTCAGTGCGGAGCCGCTGGATGACAACGTGGTCATCGATGCCGGGCGTATTCACTATCACTACACCACATATATCGGCACCTCAGGCACCGAGATAAGCGCTGCCTACGGCGAAAAACGCAATCGCTCTGAGCTGAAGGATGGTGGATTGCTTGTGGTTATCGGGGGAGCCGGACCGATGGGGCAGATGCACGTGCAGCGCTCGCTCGAGCTGGTTCCAGGTCCAAAAAAGGTGGTGGTGACTGACATCAACGATGAAAGGCTGGAAGCCTTACGCCTGAACGGCGACCCGATCGGTGAGAAGAATGGCAAGGAGCTGATCCTGGTCAATACCATGAAAGCAGGTGTCGACCTGGTTGAAATTGTTCGCCAACTTACTGACGGAAAGATGGCAGATGATGTGGTTGTTTGTGTGCCGAACGCCAGATTAATGCAAGACTCAGCGCTCTTGCTTGGCAAAGATGCCATGCTCAATTTCTTTGCCGGCGTTCCCAATGGCACCACCATTAAGATCAACCTTAATAACATCTTCCTGAACAACATGCAGCTGACCGGCACATCCGGATCGACAGTTTTTGACCAGGAAACTGTTTTGTCAAAGGCTAACGAGGGCTCTCTTTCGCCCAATCTGAGCGTTGCCGCGATTGGCGGCTTGAACCAGGCTGTCGCTGGCATGCGTGCTATGATCGCCGGAACGTATACTGGCAAGATCATCATCTACCCGCAAATGCCAGAACTCCCGCTCTTGTCACTGTCTGAAGTGGCTAAGAATTATCCGCAAGTTGCTGAAAAAATGGGACCGAACGACACCTGGACGCGCGAGGCGGAAAAAGTTTTGATTAAAGAATTTTGGATACCATGAGTAAGACCGAAAACAAAAATGTTGCCCCGACTAAACAAGGCTACCGCCTCTATTTCCAGTACCTGCTGGTTGGGGCAGCATTAGGTGCCTATTACGGAATATTTTACCGACCCGCCGACACGGGTGTGTTGTTCATTTCAGTGGTTTTACTGAGCCTTCTTTCTGCAGTCTTAGTCACGGTTATCCAAATCTGGAAAAAAGGCTACTCGTTTAAAGAGATTCTGGTGATCTACCTTAAATCTTTTGCGATGTTTTTCCTTTTCCTGGTAATGTTGTGGGCAAGACCGATGATTATGGAATGGGGGGGAAAAGGGTTACTAATCGGCTTCACTACCTTTATCGGCGCCTTAATCGGCTTCATCATGGGAACGAGAAAGAAGCCATCAGCAACTGCCAGTGACCAGGACAAAAAGTGATATTTACGGTTACGCTCAACCCCGCGCTCGACAAGCAATTAACCGTCCCAGAGATCCGTTTTAACGATGTTTTGATTGCTGATAGCGTTCAACTAGACTTTGGTGGCAAGGGTTTCAACGTCTCGCGCATGCTTGGCGAGTTGAACCAGCCTTCCATAGCGGTCGGGTTGTTAGGCGGTCAGACTGGCAGGACCATTGCGGAAGGGTTGAGCGCGCAGGGCTTGCAGGTCGTAGCCCTCCCCGTTTCGGGAGAAACCCGCACGAACGTGACCGTGGTTACACCCGGAGGCAACCGCCATATCAAGGTCAATGAAAAGGGTCCGATGGTAACCGCGGATGAGTTAACTCTGGTTTACCGCTATATTGATGACAATGCCGGCGGCGGCACGC
>JAAYZW010000178.1 GCA_012514645.1 Chloroflexota bacterium | reverse complement strand
CCCAAAATTGGAACCAACACCTCTTTGCCGATGAATTTTTGGTAGCGTTCATCATCCGGGTGCACTGCGACGCCGGTATCGCCCGGGATGGTTTCGGGTCGTGTGGTAGCCACAGGCAGGTAGTCTCCAGAGCCATCCGCCAGCATATATTTGAAGTAATAAAGGGTGCCTTGTTCTTCTGAGTACTCCACTTCCAGGTCAGAAACCGCGGTTTGCAATCCTGGCGACCAGTTGATCATGCGCGGTCCCTGGTAGACAAGCCCTTTTTCATGAAGCCGAACAAAGGCTTCACGCACAGCCCGGGAAAGCCCCTCATCGAGTGTAAAACGCTCTCTTGTCCAGTCACATGATGCTCCCATCCGACGCAATTGAGCCGTGATCTGACCGCCATACTCCTCTTTCCACTGCCACATCCGCTTTTCAAAAGCCTCGCGACCAAGCTCTTCCCGTGATGTGCCTTCTGCTCGCAGTTGATTTTCCACCTGCAGTTGTGTGGCAATTCCGGCATGATCGGTGCCGGGCACCCAAAGAGTCGGCTCACCTTTCATGCGGTGATAGCGGATCATAATATCTTCTGTGGTTACGAACAATGGATGCCCCAGATGCAGCGCGCCAGTGACATTTGGAGGCGGGATGACAATCACAAAGGGCTCGATGTCAGCGTCATGCCCTGGTAGATTGGGATCATTGGTTGGCTGAAAATAGCCTTTTTCTTCCCAAATTTGATAAATTCTCTCTTCGTGTTCTTTGAAATCATATGCCTTTGGTAGTTCTGTCATCTTATGCCTCGCAGTATAAAAAATAAAAACTTTCGCCTTAACCAGAGGACGAAAGTTAATTCCGTGGTACCACCTCGATTCGGTCGCGTAGACCGCACTCAAGTCGAGCGCTAACGGGCTCTCCCGGGAAGGTCTAATCTCTTTCGATTTCTTCTTCCGCTGCTCTCCGGCGACTTCGGTTTATGGTTACCGCGGGCTTCTCAGCAACCGCCCTTCTCTGTCAGCACCTGTAAACTTACTGCTCCGTATCAGTTATTCTACCTCAAATTTATTGGAGAAAAGCAGATTATACAAGATATCCAGCAAATCTAACTATGAATACTTAAAGATCCAAACAACAGATTGCACAGATCATAGGACTAAAAAAACGGTAGGGGTGGGTTTAGAACGTGAGCACAGATGATTTTTTTTTAATTAGCTAAACCCACCCCATTGGAATCGCGGTTATCATTCTGTTTTCAATCACGGTCTGTGTGCTGAAGCTGGGGAGGTCTGACTATGTAAGCGGTGATTGAGCGCTCACGATTTGGACCTCCCCTTTCGGTCATGAATCCAGATTCACAGTAACGAAAGTTTTTTCATACTGAGAATTGCTGCAAGATAACGACATACCTAACTATTGACTTTTTTGACCTAAGTATCGGTCAATTGGATCGATCGTCTATTTATCCATCGTGATAACCTGGTCATCCCAACGGTGCCAACCATCAAATTTCTCATGGCAAATTTTGCGTCCTTCGCCCGGGCAATTCATCCCCAACAACTCTAGATCAGCATCCACCATAATCCTGACCAGCTCATGGAATTTCACTTTCGGTTTCCACCCCAACTCTTCATTCGCCTTTGTTGGGTCTGCCAACAGGTAGTCAACCTCGGTTGGGCGGAAATAGCGTGGGTCAATCTCCACATATTTTCGCCAGTCCAGGTCCACATAACCAAAAGATTCTTCCAAAAAGTCGCGCACAGAATGCGACTCGCCAGTGCCAAACACATAATTTGTCGGGGTTTCCTGCTGCATCAGCTTATGCATTGCTTCCACATACTCAGGAGCGTAACCCCAGTCTCGTTTGGAATCCAGGTTTCCCAAAAAGAGTTTATCTTGTTTCTTTGCCAAAATCGATGCGACAGCGCGCGTAATCTTTCGGGTCACGAAGGTTTCACCACGGCGGGGGCTTTCGTGATTAAATAAAATGCCATTCACCGTATACATGCCGTAACCATCACGATAATTCTCCACCATCCAATAAGCATACAATTTCGCGACCGCATACGGACTCTGTGGATGAAAAGGTGTGTTTTCATTTTGAGGTGGCTTGGCAGAGCCAAACAACTCACTGGTTGATGCCTGGTAAAAGCGCGTGCCCTTACCCAACCGCCTTACAGCTTCGAGCATACGCGTGGTGCCCAAACCGGTCACATCTCCGGTGTATTCGGGCATATCAAACGAAACCCTGACATGGCTCTGAGCTGCCAGGTGGTAAATCTCATCAGGTTTCGTATCGTAAATCACATCAGTCAAGACACCGGTAGCACCCAGGTCTCCATAATGCAAAAACAATCGCGCGCTTCCATTGATCACATGCGGATCGCGATAGAGATGGTTTATCCGCTTTGTGTTAAAGGTACTGGCACGGCGGATGATCCCATGCACTTCATAGCCCATGCTAAGCAGATATTCTGCCAGGTACGAGCCATCTTGTCCGGTAATTCCAGTGATAACTGCTTTTTTCATCACTCACCTCAAGCTTGTTTCTAAACCGATAGTATACCATTGCCTCAGAATCCTGATCCTGGCGAAAAATCAGACGGATTGATTCTCAAAATGAAAACAAACGATCGTTTTTTGCCCTATTAATTTTGAAATACATATACATGAATGTAGGCGGAGGTCCCCATCACGAACGTAGAATCACCACATAATTAGACATACCCGCCGCTGCCATGACATCCCACGAGTAGCCGTAGGGCGAGATTGGAGGTGCCGCTAATCCCATTGACAAGAGTGTATCGCGCCTCCAATCCGCCGATACATGTGCGATTAATGATTTCGGCGGATTGAGGAGGGACAATATCACCGGTATGCCAACACCACAACCTCCTCAATCTCGCCCTACAGAACCAGTATGCGGTTTTAACAATCAATTTCCAACCGTAGGGAAAAATTATACGTATAGGGGACGGTTGACACGCAGTCTCGTCTTCATCCATGCTCCCTGTTTCCTGCTCACGTCCTGACCCCCCCCTATCAGTGTTATAGTTTAATTCTCAAAATTATTGTGTGACCCAGCGATTTTCACCATAGCTTGTAAATATGGTACTCGTTGACGGCTGTCGGGTTATAATTTTAAGTTGTTCAGGTCAAAAATCTAACCTTCATAAGGAGTCATGATGAAGAAATTCCGTACACCGCTTGTTTTAGCGCTCTCAATTATGTTAATTCTGAGCGCCTGCAGCTCCCCTATCCAAACTCCCCCCACTGAAGTCTCCGGGGAAACCACCCTGGTGGTCTGGGATCAGTTCTACCGGGATGAAGAAAGCAAAGTGATCGAAACGCTCAATGCTGAGTTCGAAGCCGCTCATCCGGGTGTCAAAATTGAACGCGAAACCAAGGTCCTGGCAGACCTGCAAATGACGGTCAAACTCGCCCTCGGCGAAACCGATGGTCCCGATGTTGCCCAGGTGAACCAGGGTCGCAGTGACATGGGCGCTTTGGTTGAAGCCGGTCTCTTACTGCCGCTGGACGATTACATTTCGGATTACGGCTGGGGCAATGTCTTCTCCAGCAGCGTCGCCAGCCGCAACAGCTTTACCCCCGACGGTAAAACCTTTGGTCAGGGAAGCCTTTATGGCGTCAGCCCCACCGCTGAAGTTGTCGGTGTTTTTTACAACAAGGGCATTTTCGCTGACAATCGCTGGGATATCCCCACCACTTTTGAAGATTTCGAAACCCTGCTGGCTGAGATCAAAGACGCCGGCATCACGCCGATATCCTTTGGCTCTCTCGACGGATGGAATGCAATCCACGAGTACAGCTCAATCCAGCATCTGCTTGTCAGTCTTGATTACATCAATAACCTGACCTACGCTGTCAATAACGCCTCTTTTGAAATCGAGGAAAACCAGAAAGCCGCAGAGATCCTCTACGATTGGGCGAAAGCTGGCTACTTTAGCGAAGGCTTTGCTGGCATCGGATATGACGACAGCAATAACCTGTTCAAGTCTGGTGAAGGCGCTATGACCATCACCGGTTCGTGGTTCGCTCCTGAATTGATGACTGGCACAGACCAGGAATTCGGTTTCTTCCTGCTGCCTGGATTCAATGGTAAGCCCACCATGGCAATCGGCGGCGTGGGTATTCCCTTCGCCATCCGCAGGACTACCGAGCATGCCGACCTGGCTGCTGAATATTTGGATTGGATGATCAGCCCGCGCGCTGCTGAGCTCTGGGCGCAAGCCGGTATGGTCCCCGCCATGTCTCTGCCCGATAACAGCCAGGTAGACACCAACAACCTCTTCGGCGAAACCCTGCTCGCTTGGGAATCCATCAACAAAAACAATGCCGTTGGTCATTATATCGACTGGGCAACCCCCACTTTCTATGACACGCTCGTCTCCGAGCTGCAAAAACTGCTCGGCGGTATCACCACCCCAGCCGATTTCATTGCCGCCGTCGAAGTGGATTATGCCAACTACCTTCAAGAACGATCGCAGTAATCACTCAGATCACAGTCCGCTCACGCTCATGTGAGCGGACTGATTTTAATAGATGAACACAGTAAACAGGGCTTACCCAGGCGAAAGTAAATGGAAGGGTTGGTTTTATCTACTGCCAGCCTTCCTGGTCTACCTGCTTTTTATCTTCATTCCGATCATTGAAACTTTTCGCGCCAGTTTTTTCGACTGGAACGGATTCACCGAAGCGCGCACCTTCATTGGTCTCGAGAATTACATCAACCTGTTTTCTGACCCACTATTCATGAAGGCAATCTCGAATAATCTTGTTTTTATCATTTTCTACAGCATCATCCCGGTCTTGATCGGGTTGCTGCTTTCTGTCCTTCTCACCGCGCAGCCCATTGCGGGATTCAGCTTTTTCAGAACGGTTTTGTTCTTACCCCAGGTAATTAGCATGGTGGTGGTGGGTGTGATCTGGCGCTGGATGTTCAACCCGGTAAGCGGTCCGATCAACCAGTTTCTCTCCCTGGTCAGCCTCGATCACTGGCGTCAAGCCTGGCTGGGTAGTTTTGAATACGCCCTGCCGGCAGTTGGATCGATCGGCAGCTGGGTGCAATATGGTTTTTGCATGGTGCTTTTCCTCGCCGGCATGCAGCGCATCCCAACTGAATATTACGAAGCTGCCAGCCTTGACGGCGCCAGCAGTTTCAGGAAATTTATTCACATCACACTCCCGGGTCTGCGGTCAGAGATGGGGGTTGCCATGATCACAACCATGATCGCCGCCCTGCGAGTATTTGACCTGGTCTACGCCACCACCCGAGGCGGTCCTGGCGAAACCACCCTTGTGACCGGTTTCCTGATTTATCGCGCTGCCATCCTGAACAACCGCATCGGTTACGGAGCAGCCATCGCAACCGTCCTGTCGATCATCATCCTGGCGCTGGCTTTCCTCATTCGCCGCTTCATGCGCGAGGAGAATGGAGACCAATGAGCCTCCGTTGGAAGAATCTTCTACCACGCTACCTGGTTTTGATCGTTTTCATGCTGATCGTCTTGCTGCCGATCTGGGGCATGATCGCCAGTGCTTTCAAAACCGGGACCGAGGTTGCCACTTCGCCTTTTAGCCTCCCTGAGAACTGGACTTTGCAGAATTTCCGCCAAGCCTGGACGGTCGGCAAATTTAACGTTTTCTTCAAAAACAGCGTCATCGTCACCACTGCAGTGGTTGTTGGCAGCGTTTTTTTGTCCACGCTCAGTGGTTACGCCTTTGGGCAATTGCCAACCCCTGGGAAGCGCTTGCTCTTTGGCATCATGCTGCTTGGTTACATGGTCCCTTTCGAGGCGGTTATCATCCCGCTTTATAACTGGATGAACGCGCTCGGTCTGCGCAACACTTATTGGGCGCTTATCTTGCCCCAGGTCGGGTTAAGCGTTTCCTTTGGCACGCTCTGGATGTCCTCTTTCTTCGAAAACGCACCGCGTGAACTGGTGGATGCCGCCACAATTGACGGCTGCAGCCGTTGGCAAACCCTTTGGCTAATCCTCTGTCCCTTAGCCAAACCTGCCAGCACTACTTTGATCGTCTTGATATTTATGTGGACCTGGAACGAATTTTTGCTGGCACTGGTAATGGTGCAAACTGAATCCATGCGCACGTTACCGGTCGGTTTGGCTTTTTTCCAGGGCAAATACACCTCCAATCTGCCGTTAATGGCAGCCGGGGCAATCATCGTCGCTCTGCCCACAGTTTTAATCTACATGATCTTCCAACGCTTCTTTATCCGCGGCATGCTTGGCGGTGCGATTAAAGGGTAGGCGGTTACACTTGTTTTTCCAATCAGCAGTCAGTTGTTTCCAATAAGCCGCCTTTTCCCCGCTGCTTGTTCCCTGTTCCCCATTCCCTGCAGGAACGTTAACAATCCATAAAACCCTCCAGCACCTCTATACACCTGATTGAATTCTCCTCGTTGGTTCTCTATAATCTTAACCAATGAACAATAATAGTAGAGTGGAGGCTTATGTCAGACAATATTCCTGAATTGCCCTTAACAAATGAACAGTTAATCAACGATTATCGCCTGGGTTATCGCTCACGGCAGGCGTCCATCATCGGTCGCCGCGAGGTCCTCACCGGCAAAGCCAAATTTGGCATCTTTGGTGACGGCAAGGAACTTATCCAGCTCACCATCGCCCACCATTTTCGTAAAGGTGATTGGCGCTCTGGTTATTATCGTGACCAAACCTGGATGATGGCGCTCGATTTACTCAGTCTCGAGCAGTTTTTTGCACAACTCTATGCGCATGCTGACCCTAATTTCGACCCTCACTCCGGGGGTCGCAATATGAACGGTCACTTTGCCTCGCCGCTCATTGACGAAAAAGGTCAGTTGCTCAGCCAGATCGACCGCTACAATTCCTCTGCCGATGCCGCTCCAACCGCCAGCCAGATGCCTCGTTCGGTCGGTTTGGCTTACGCATCGGTACTATACCGACAGAACGAAGAGCTCAAACAATTTGACAAATTCAGCAGCAACGGCAATGAAATCGCCTGGGTTTCCATCGGCAATGCTTCCACAGCGGAAGGTCCCTTCTGGGAAGCAGTCAATGCCATCGGTGTGCTCAAAGCTCCTGCCATCATCAGCATCTACGATGACGGCTATGGTATTTCAGTGCCCAACGAGTTTCAGATGGTCAAAGAAAACATCTCCGCCATCCTCGAAGGTTTCCGCCGCGTACACTGCCCGGCAGACCAATGCGACCGCGGTTATGACCTCTACTCAGTCGAAGCCTGGGATTTCGTTGGTTTGTGGAATGCCTATTCCCAGGCTGAAAAGACCGCTCGTGAGCATCACATCCCCGCACTGATCCATGTCTGCGACCTCACACAACCTCTCGGTCACTCCACTTCTGGTTCCCACGAGCGCTACAAATCCAAAGAACGCCTTGAGTGGGAAGTTGAATATGACAGCTTGAAAAAGTTCAAAGAATATTTGGTTGAACACGGTGTCGCTACGAACGAACAATTTGGCCAATGGGAATCCGAAGACAAGAAAACTGTCGAACAAGCTCGTAAAAATGCCTGGGAAGCTTTTCAAAACCCGATCAAGGCAACCCGCCTGGAAGCCAGTCAACAGATTAAACAACTCGCCCAAAGTAATGGTGGTCACACTGAAGATTTGATTGAGATTGAAAGCAAACTCATGAGTATCCCCGATCCGCTCAACAAAGACATTGCCGAGGCGGTGCACAAAGTATTGATCTCGACAGCCGATATCAAAAATGAGCACTACTTAAGTCTTTACAACTGGAATAAAGAATTTGAGCAGCGGAAACTCGAATACTACAACAAGTTCCTTTTGTCAGATTCAGAACATTCGCCGCTCTTGGAAAAAGGCGTGCCTGCTCAATATAGTGAAAACTCGCCCATGGTGATGGGTTTCGAAGTCATCAACAAAGCTTTTGACGAGATGCTCGCACGCGAACCGCGCATGATCGCCTTCGGTGAAGACGTTGGCAATCTTGGTGATGTCAACCAGGGCTTCCGCGGTCTCCAGGAAAAGTATGGCACCCTCCGAGTGACCGACACCGGCATCCGCGAAGCAACCATTCTCGGTCAGGGTATCGGGCTCGCGCTGCGCGGGCTGCGACCGATCGCAGAAATTCAATACCTCGATTACCTGCTTTATGCGCTGCAAATCATGGCAGATGACCTCTCCAACCTGCGCTGGCGCACAGCCGGCAGGCAGCAGGCACCGTTGATTGTACGCACGCGCGGTCACCGCCTCGAAGGCATCTTCCATTCCGGTTCTCCGATGGCTGGCGTACTCAATCTTGTTCGTGGTATGCACGTTTTGGTGCCGCGAAACCTGACCCAGGCAGCCGGTTTTTACAACACGCTCATTGAAGGGGATGACCCTGCCCTGGTGGTGGAAGTGCTCAATGGCTACCGCTTCAAAGAACGCATGCCGGATAATATCGGTAAGTTCAAGCTCCCCTTGGGCGTCCCGGAGATTCTGACGGAAGGCAGCGATCTCACACTGGTCACTTATGGCGCGACGGTTCGCATTGCTGAAAACGCTGTGGAAATGCTCTCAAAAGTCGGTATCGATGTCGAGTTGATCGACGTGCAGTCGCTGCTGCCTTTCGATCGCTATGGCATGATCAAAGCGTCAATTAAAAAGACTTCGCGTGTGCTTTTCGTGGATGAAGATGTTCCCGGCGGTGCCAGTGCTTACATGTTGGAACGTGTTCTCGATGACCAGGAAACCTGGCAGTGGCTCGATTCTGCCCCGCAGACCCTTTCAGCTGCTGCCCATCGCCCCGCCTATGG
>JAAYZW010000177.1 GCA_012514645.1 Chloroflexota bacterium | reverse complement strand
ATACGGCGTTATAGCATCCCAATCTATTTCGACGATAGCCTCTATGGCTTCATTTATATTTGGGATGTTCACAACTGCATCAATAAGAGTGATTTATTCGTAATCGAGTCTGCGACCTCGCTGATCGCATTACACATCGTTACAAAAATGACCGTTACCCAGCGCGAAAATGTACACCGGACCAACTTTTTGGAACTCCTGCTCAGCGACCAGCCGGAATCACAAGCCAGGGCGATATTGGATGCCGAATATTATGGCTTCAATCCTACGCTGCACCATCAATGTGTTGTTCTCGGGCTTGAATATAACGACAAGAGCCGCTCACCTTCGTTGCGTAACCGCAGAATTCAGGAAACCAGCCTGGTCTTGACCGGGATTCTCAGCCGGATCCAGCGTGAATCGTCCACGCGTTACGTTTCTGCGACCAAACCAAACGGTGTGTACTTTCTGCTCGAATTTGACCAGAACCTGACCAGCGCTGCCCGCACAATGCAAACGAAGCACTTCGTGTTCTTATTGTTAGAGGTCGCTAAAGAAATGCATGTAGACCAGTATTGTTACATTGGGGTTGGGCAAGCCTACCCGGGCTATGACAAACTTGCCGAAAGCCTCCAGGAAGCCCAGCAGGTCGGCAGAATTTTGCAGGGAAGCCAGCAAAAGGAACGACAACATTATGGCTTCTTCGAAGAAATGGGCATTACCCGCTTGTTTGGGTTGCCAGAACTGCGCGAGAACCTGGTGATTTATGCAGATGAGGTTTTAAAGCCTTTCATTAAATATGATGCTGACAATGATGGGAAGTTGCTGGAAACAGTGGAAGCATATTTCGAACATGGCGGAAACTTACGCAGAATCTCGGAGGTTTTGTTTACCCACTACAATACCGTGATTTACCGGATCAACCGGATCCGCGACACCTTGAATATTGACCTGAAGGACCCGGAGACTGCATTTACAATCCAGTTAGCGCTGAAAATCCGGGATGTGAATGGTTGAGATGAGAGATTTGAACACCTGCCTGGTTGCCGATGACCTGGTCAACTTCCTTTCGAAGCACTACGGGGTCTCAGCACGCGTGCACTCAGTGTTCCCCCACGCAGTGAACTTTCAGGCGGTAGAAGAGCTGATTACGCTCACCAATCACGGCGATATCACCCCCATGGGCTTGATTATGGAGGGCGATTTTAACTTTTCGGCATTGGTGAAGCTTGGTGATGAATTTCTACTGAAAACTGACGCCATGGTTGCTGCAGACGGTCGTTTCAGATTACATATTACAGAAGCGCAAATCTGGCAAACAGCAGTTTACAGCGGTGATGTCCCTCTCACAGTAGAAGAGATCGATAGTAAAAGAATCGCAGTTCTGGAATGGTTGGAAAAGCAGGAAAAGATCGGGCTGCTGCCTTTATTGAATCAGCTTACCAGGCGACAAGCAGTTTCGAACCGGACCGACGACAATGTCTATAGCCGCTTTATTGGCGCAGACTTGGAAGCCTTCGTTAACCAAATCGAAGCCTCAGACTGGCGCGCAGGTTTGAAAACGACTGACAAGCTGGTTGGTTTTGGTGTCGGATCGACGCCTTCCTGCGACGACTTTTTGGCAGCTTACCTGGCTGTTTTTACAGTTGCGGAAGGCTTACACCCGGGTCGTTTTCCCTGGGTAACCGAATTCAACCAAGCGGTTGCCAAAACAGCACAGAATCAAAGCACGTTAATCAGTGCGGTTATGCTAAGGCATGCCGCGAATAGTAAAATTAGCCGCAGTCACCAAAGTCTGATACGTGCTTGCTTGTTTGAAAAATACGAAAACCCACTGGTTTTTGCCAACCAGGTGCTGCAATATGGTGCCACCT
>JAAYZW010000176.1 GCA_012514645.1 Chloroflexota bacterium | reverse complement strand
TGTCATTTAGGTACCGGTCCCTTTCTCTGATTAACTTAATATAGTATCAAAAAAAAGCGCGGGTGTCCATACCCGCGCCAGAACCTAAGGGAATCTATAAGTTATTTACTTATATGCGTTTCAAAAATTTTTCAATTCGCTCAAGTGCGATTTCGAGTTGGTGGTAAGAAGTCGCGTAAGACACTCTGGCAAAACCGATTCCGGCATCACCAAAAGCGTTTCCAGGCACAATGGCAACTTTTTCTTCCTGCAGGAGCCTGGTGCAGAACTCATCATCGCTCAGTCCGGTTGAGCGCAGATCCGGGAAGGCATAAAAAGCGCCTTTGGGTTCAAAAGTCTTCAACCCGATAGCGTTTAATCCTTTCACGACCAGTTTTCTGCGCCGGTCATACTCATTGTGCATATCCTTCACGTAGGGTTCGCCAACCATCAGGGCGGTCAGAGCAGCATATTGGGAGACAGTTGGAGCAGACATGACCGAATATTGGTGCACGCGCACCATTCCATTAAGAATTTCCTTGGGAGCGGCAGCGTAACCAATGCGCCACCCAGTCATCGCGTAAGCCTTCGAGAAGCCGCCCAACAAAATGGTGCGTTCCTGCATACGAGGCAAGCTGGCGAAGCAAGTGTGTTCGATGCCATAGACCAGGCGGTCATAAATCTCATCTGAGATCACGAGCAGGTCATGTTTTTCTACCAGGTCAGCCAGCTGGACCAAGAATTCACGCGTATAAACCGCGCCGGTGGGGTTGCTGGGGCTGCCAATCAGGATCGCTCTCGTTTTCGGCGTGATAGCAGCTTCGATGTCTTCGATCCTGGGAACGAATTCGTTCTCAACGTAAGTTGCTACCTCAACGGGCACACCACCTGCCAGAGAAACCTCGGCTTGATAAGAGACAAAACAAGGCGTCGGAACAATCACTTCGTCTCCTGGGTTGAGGATTGCCGTAAATGCCAGGTAGAGGGCTTCGGAAACGCCGACCGTCATGACAATTTCGCTCTGTGCGAAATATTCAACATTATAAAGACGTTTGAGGTGGTCTGCGACCGCTTGTCGCAATACCTGAAGACCGTGATTTGAGGTGTAGTGAGTTTCACCTCGGCGCAGTGCTTCAACACCAGCTTCAATGACCGGTGTTGGGGTTGCAAAGTCGGGTTCGCCGATGCCCAGTGAGATCACATCCTTCATTGTGGCGGCGATATCAAAAAACAAGCGGATGCCGGACGGTTTCAAACCTGCGACCCTATCGGATAATATCATATTCATTAACTCTCCTTTGATTTTTTTACCAATTTGCCCAGGAGTTGTCTCCCAGGTTAAATTTACCTTTCATGCCATTTACGACGACATCATAGCCCAGCAGCGAGCCTTCGAGCTGGGAATTGGTGATGTGCGCTCCCTGGCTGAGGATTGAATCTTTGATGGTGCTGTTGTTGATGATGTTGCCAGCCGCGATGGAGACAAACGGACCGATAATGGACTTATTCACGCGGGCATCCGGGTGGATAAACGCTGGCGGAATGATGATGTTATCGTCGAAAGTGCCCTGATCCTCCAGGTTGGCGCGTCCGTGCTCCAACAGGTAGCGGTTCGTATCTAACAAAGCCTCCGAGGTACCAGCATCGAGCCAGACGCTCACCTGCTCAACGCGCATCGTGGCGCGGTTTTCGAGCATCAGGTTGATGGCGTCGACCAGGTAATACTCACCCCGCAGGGCGATCTTTCGTTCAATTTGCTCTTCGATAGCTCTGAGCAGCTTTTGCCCATCTTTAAAGTAATAACAGCCGACCACTGCCAGATTGTTGTTCATGTCATTTGGCTTTTCAATCAGACGGGTAACCAAACCGCGTGAGTCCACTTCGACCACACCAAACCGGCGAGGGTCAGGCACAGCTTTGACCCAGGCGACAGAATCGGTTGTTTCATTCGCCAGGAAACCGAAATCGTTTTCGATCAAGGTGTCAGAAAAAACAATCAGGGACGGACCGACCAAAAATTCACGTGCGTGCCACAAGGCATCAGACTGACCTTTCTTTTCTGGCTGTTCGATGTAGTGCACCTTGTATTTTGGGTAATGCTTCTGCATATGTGCCTGGATCAGCTCTTGCTGACCGGGCGACATGATGAAGACATATTCAGCGTTGTTTGGCTCGGGAACCGTTTTAAAGCTTGCTAACAGGTGGTCGATAACTGTCGCGCCAGCCAGGCAGACAAGCGGTTTCGGGCGGCTCCAGGTAAGGGGGCGCAAACGACTTCCAAGACCTGCCATGGGGATGATAATTTTGAGTTTATTGTCCATTTTCTCCTCTTGTTGCTCACCAAGACATGGTAAATCTCTGAATGTTCCCCCATTATATCCTTGATTGGCGTTTATTGCCCTAAGGTTCCAAAATCTGCAGATCGGACACCCGAATAGTCAGCGGAAACTCGCCGCCAGTTTGAGCGATAACCCCAAGCAGACCGGTCAGATTGTTGAGGGGCGAATAAGTGAATTGGTGGGTTTGGTTCACGTAGACTTCGAGGGTATTATTCACAGAACGAACACCAATCCGGTTGCGGGCTGGCGAACCCAGTTCAAACCTACGGGCGGC
>JAAYZW010000175.1 GCA_012514645.1 Chloroflexota bacterium | reverse complement strand
TAAATCCTTGCGGGTATAGACCTCAACATGCGGCGCCAGCTTGTCACGCAGTGGTCTCGGCAGCCAGTTGATCAGCGGCGTATTGCCGAAATGGTACTTTCCCTTCCAATAGTGCCCATGCGTCTCGAACGGGTAGCCACGGTTTGGGCAAAACAAGACGATTCTGCCGCCGGGCTTCAAGACCCTGACCATTTCTGAAATCGCCATGCGGTCGTCGTTAACGTGCTCGAGCACCTCATGGCTGAATACGACAGCAAAACAATTGGCAGGGAAAGGAAGGTGTTCGCCGGCAGCGTTCAGAACGTTTGGGGCATACTGGCGGCTCTCCTGTACACGGGGCAGCTCAATGTCCAACCCTACAGCCACGCCCGAAATTGGCACAAGCCTGGAAAGATAGGCGCCGACACCGCTGCCATCAACCAGCACGTTACCATTCAACCGTTCGCCTGCGGCTTCTCGCAGTAGGTTGAATCGTCGTTCCTGCCCTGCCCGCCAGACATGGGAGGGTTCGCCGCGTTGTGCTGCCTTGTCTAAATCTTCCGGGGTCACCTTTGGCATGGCATTATTTTACACGCTTAACCGTCACCATTAGTGATTTTGTCTTCCAGTGTTATGTTTGTCATCCTGAGTGAAGCAAAGGATCTTCCCGGGAGTCTGGCAAGGTCATTATGGAGTAGACATCGTGCCGCTCCGCTGCTTTACTTCCCCCAGTCAACCTTCGGTTTACTCGTGCCGCGAAGCCATTTTTCAGCAGCGATGGCAGCAATTGCACCGTCACCAGCTGCGATAACGGCTTGCTTTACGTGCGTGCAGATCACATCGCCGATGGCATACACACCGGGTATGTTGGTCTGGTTTTCACGGTCGACCTGCAAACAGCCTTCCGCTGACAGCTCAAGTTGCCCTTGCAGAAAGTCGGTAATCGGTTTGCCGCCCTGCAGGTAAACGAAAGCGCCATCAACAGGCAGGCTTTCTTCCCCTTCCGCGCCGCGTTCGCCATAGCGGATACCCTCTACCCTGGCATCACCATAAATTTCACGAACAACGCTGCCCTGGTGTGTGACCACATTGGGGGTCTCAAGCAGGTTTTGCAGCTCTTCCTGGCTGACATTGATCTCTCTGCCCGGAGGGAAAAAGTGCACTGTGCGGGCGAAACGTGAAAGGTAGAGCGCCTCATCAACCGCCTCGTCGCTTTTGCCAATCACGGCAATATCCTTGTCTTTGAAAAAAGCCGCGTCGCATATCGCGCAGTAAGACACGCCGCGTCCGAGCAGTTCTGCTTCACCTTTGATCAGGTTGCTGCGCCCCATCGAACCGGTCGCGATGATAACAGCACGTGCTTCGTAAACGCCCAGGTTGCCGAAGACTGCTTTGGGTTCACCGCCCAGGTCAGTGCCGATGGCTTTGTCGTTGATAAACTCTGCCCCAAACGCTGCAGCTTGTTTGCGCATGGTGTTCAGCAATTCAGCTCCGTCCACTTCGCCTGCCAAACCAGGATAATTGGCTATCTTGCTGGTTGTGCCAAGCGCGCCGGTGGTTAACCCTTTGTCCAGCACGCCCACCTTCAGGTTTGCCCTGGCGGCATAAATCGCGGCGGTTGTTCCAGCCGGACCACCACCGATTATGATTAGATCATATATTTGGTTTAAACTCTCTGTCATTGCTGCCTCATGGTTGTTAGTGATGGTAGTATAACCAAAGGAGCAAAAAGGCAAGTTTAAAAGTTTGTGCAAACCAAGTTTTCTCTGCAGACGCGATCCAGTGTTGAGACAGCTCTTAACCCCGCAAGGGCGATTTTTGATAGTTTTTTAGAGGACTTGCTTGCTATAAATGCATATTGCAGGGACGGGTGGCTACCGAAAACCCCAACGCCAGCGGCGTTAGTGGGCTTGCCCGCTTAAATCGGGAGAGCGTAGCTGGTCTCCCCAACAATTGATATCGACAGCGGGTTGCCGAGCTCGCCAAAAACGAATTGGATAAATGAACAAAAAATTCCACCAACAAAGCCTGTCTGAACGGCTAAAATCGCTTGAGCTTCAGGCGAACCTCAGCCCTGAAGACCTGTTAGCCTACCAATACGAAGGTGGGCTGGACGCCGAAACCGCCAACGCCATGGTCGAAAACGTGGTCGGGCTCTATAGCCTTCCGCTCGGTATTGCCCAAAATTTTGTGATTAATGACCGCGAGGTCTTGATACCAATGGTGATCGAAGAGCCCTCGGTAATTGCCGGGGTTTCCTTCATGGCAAAACTTGCCAGAGCCGGCGGCGGATTTAAAGCCGGCATTACCTCACAGCAGATGATCGGGCAGTTGCAGGTTCTCGATCTATCAGATTTGCAGGCTGCCGCAGATCAGGTGCTCGCCCAAGCCGGTCAGTTGCTCCAGGAGCTTGAAGAATTTCAACCCAACCTGGTAAGGCGCGGGGGCGGTCCGATTGACATCGAAACCCACATCTTCAACGAAACCGCAGCCGGAGCGATGCTAATTGTTCACTTAATTGTCGATGTCAAAGACGCAATGGGCGCAAATCTGGTCAACTCAATGCTCGAGTATCTCGCTCCGAAAATTGAAGCCCTCACTGGCGGGAGGGTACATTTGCGCATTCTTTCAAACCTGGCTGACCGGCGCCTCGCCTGGGCGCGATCACACTTTCCATGCCAGAGGCTTGCCTTTGACGATTACACCGGCGAGCAGGTACGTGACGGCATTATCGAAGCCTGGGCGTTTGCCGATGCTGACCCCTATCGGGCCGCGACCCACAATAAGGGTGTTATGAACGGTGTGGACGCGGTCGTTTTGGCAACCGGCAACGATTGGCGCGCCATTGAAGCCGGCGCGCATGCCTACGCCGCCCGCAGCGGGCAATATCGCAGCCTGACAACCTGGTCTGTGGCTGAAAACGGCGATTTGCTGGGCTCGATCGAACTGCCAATGGCTGTTGGCGTCGTCGGTGGTGCCACCAGGGTGCACCCAACTGCCCGGGCAAACCTGAAATTGTTGGGCGTTGAGACAGCAGCCGAGTTGGGCAGCATTATCGCTTCGGTCGGCTTAGCCCAAAACCTGGCAGCCCTGCGCGCGCTGGCGACAGAAGGTATCCAGAAAGGTCACATGAACCTGCACGCCCGCCAGGTGGCACTGGCAGCTGGCGCCACGCCAGAGCAAGTTGAGGCGATCGCCGCGCAATTGGTCGCTGAAGATAAAATACAATTAAGCCGTGCGCAGGAATTAGTGGCGCAATGGAATGGAAACAACAATGACTGAACAAAATCACCTCCCTAAACCAGAAAAAAGCAAGCTGTTGGTACCTAAAATCAAAGTTGGTATCCAGGGCTATGGTGCCTATGTGCCGCGCTACCGCCTGCCAAATAAGGAAATTGGTCGCATCTGGGGCAACACCGGCGGCTTTCCAGTGAAAGAAAAAGCGGTCGCCGGACTGGATGAAGACGTTATCACCATGTCAATCGAAGCCGCTCGCAACGCCTTAAAACGCTCTGAGATCGGTGCTGAAGAATTAAGGGCAGTCTGGGTAGGCTCAGAATCACACCCCTACGCCGTCAAACCCAGTGGCACCGTGGTGGCAGAAGCAATTGGCGCCCCCAACGACATCCAGGCGGGTGACTGGGAATTTGCCTGCAAGGCTGGCACTGAGGCAATAGTGGCTGCGATGGGTCTGGTGGGCTCGGGCATGGGCGACTACGCCCTGGCAATCGGGATGGACACCGCCCAGGGGAAGCCTGGTGATGCCCTGGAATACACCGCTGCCAGCGGTGGGGCTGCTTATATTATCGGACCGCAGGAAGGTTCATTGGCTTCGATTGAAGCCGCCTACAGCTATGTTTCAGACACACCCGATTTCTGGCGGCGCGAAAACCAGGTCTATCCAGAGCACGGTCAGCGTTTCACTGGTGACCCGGCTTACTTCGAACACATTTTGGGTTCCGCACAGACGATTTTGGCAGAGACCGGTCTAAAACCAAGTGATTTTGCCTATGCTGTTTTCCACCAACCGAACGCCAAGTTCCCACAGCGTGCTGGCAAAACCCTCGGATTCACGCCCGAGCAGATTGCGCCAGGCTTACTTGCTCCTATGATCGGCAATACCTATTCAGGGGCTGCCATCATCGGACTGAGCGCCATTTTGGATGTAGCCAAAGCCGGCGACCTGATTTTGATGACTTCCTATGGCTCGGGGGCTGGGTCTGATTCCTTCATCATTAAGGTGCGGAACGAACTGGAACAAAGGCGCGACCGCGCGCTTTCAACACAAGACTACATCGCTCGGCGTACCGAAATCGACTACGCCACCTACCTCCGCTTCCGCGGAGAGATCGTGACTCGCTAAGATGCAGCGCACGAATGATGTTTACATCGTCGGCATCGGCCAAACACCGGTTGGCGAGCTTTGGGATGTTTCACTGCGCAACCTGGCAGTGCGTGCGCTGAAAACCGCCCGCGAAGATGCCGGCGGTCTGCAGCCGCAGGCGATTTTCGTCGGCAATATGCTGGCTGCCAATGCCTCACATCAGGCAAATCTGGGAGCGCTGGTGGCAGAATATGCCGGACTGGCTGGCAAGGCTGAAGGTTATACTGCCGAAGCCGCCGAAGCATCTGGCGGGGCAGCCATCTACCTGGCTTATAACGCCATTCGCTCGGGCATGGTTGACGTGGCAGCAGTTGTGGGCGTTGAAAAGGTGACCGACGTGGTCGGCGCGGGCATTGAAAACCGACTGCTTTCGACCGGGCTGGATTCTGACTACGAAGCTTCCGAAGGGCTCACACTGGTCGGACAAGCCTCGCTGCTGCTGCAGCGTTACATGCATGAAAACCGGTTCCCCCGCGAGGCACTGGCACAATTTCCGCTCATCGCACATAGCAACGCGGTCAACAACCCTAACGCCATGTTCAGGCGCGAGATCAGCCTTGATGCCTATCGAAACGCGCGTGAGGATACCGGTGTGTTCAACCAGTTTGACATCGCCCCCAACGCCGACGGCGCAGCAGCGTTAATTTTAACCCGTAAAGAGCTGCTGCCTCACAGCGCTGATCCGGCTGTGCAACTGCGCAGTTCGAGCTACATCACCGATCGCCTGGCACTGCACGACCGCCGGGACCCGCTCTTTTTTGAAGGCGCGGCGGTGTCAGTGCATCAGGCACTACTCAAAGCCGGCATCACGATTTCGGATCTGGATTTCTTTGAGTATTCCGATAACACCACGCTGCATGCACTGCTTTCGCTGGAAGCCGCTGGTTTTGCCGACCGCGGTGAGGGCTGGAAGCTCGCCAGTGATGGCTCGCTCACTTTGCAAGGCTCTCTGCCGGTGGCGACCATGGGTGGGCACAAGGCGCGGGGTTTCCCGCTTGGGGCGGCTGGGGTCTACCAGGTAGTCGAAGCGTGTTTACAGTTGCGGGGGCAGGCAGGCTCAAACCAGATTGCGCATGCCAGGTATGCGATGACACAGTCTTTGGCTGCCACTGCTTCGGCTGCTGCCACACAAATTTTGTCTGTTTAGACGGTTAGTTGTAATCTTCGCAAGAATCATTTAGCAACAGCAATTCTCAATATGAAAATAAACTCTGGGTTTTTGCCCTAACTAAGTGTAATAATGTAGGGGCAGGTCCCAATCGCGAATGCTCAATAACCGCTTACTTAGTCAGACCTGCCCAGTTCAAGAACCACGAACAGGCATTGAAAACCGAGAATTAACCATACGGAGTGCTCGTCTCCCTCCGCCAACAGTCGTGTTGATCAACACAGCGGCTGGGGTCAAGCCCCAGCCCTACGAAACCCTTTAATCCCTTCTGTGAGGCAGTCCTGTTCCCTGGTCTCGTTTTGAACCCACCCTTACCATTTTGTACCCGCTTATTCTACATTATGGATTTAATAAATTCCATATTGAGAATTGCTAATTTAGGAAACACTTCATGGTCGCTTGCCATATTCTTGTTATAATCCTAACCACAGGTGATACCATGACAGAGCAAAAATCCCCCTTCAAAATTAAAATTATCAAAGATGGACCTTACCGGGTAGTTGGCGATGTTCCGTTCGTAAAAAAATCGCAGCACTGCTCTTCATACGGTGAACCCCTGGATTGGGTTGACGGCGGTGAGCTGGAGCACAAAGCAGGTTCCTATCTGCTTTGCCGCTGTGGTAAAAGCAAAAACATGCCCTACTGCGACAATATCCACATCGACTCCGGTTGGGTCGGCGATGAGATCGCTATAACCGATGGACCTTTCGGCCGTGACCTGAACTACTACGGTCCCACCGGGTTGACGGTCACCAAGCATGTTCGTCTGTGCATGAATTCCGGTTTTTGTGTGCTTAAAGACACCGACTTTACCGAACTGACCGAAAAATCGGGTGACCCGGTCAAGAAAGCCAGGGCAATCAAGATGGTTGAAGACTGCCCTTCTGGCTCTCTGACCTACAAACTCGAACGCAGCGGACCAGACGTGGAACCCGATTTACCGATGGAAATCGCGGATACCTACGAATGCACCCAATATGGCGAAATCAGGGGACCGCTTTGGGTTATGGGCTATATCCCAATCGAACGGGCTGACGGCGAGGAATTTATTCCACGCAACCGTGTTACGCTTTGTTCTTGCGGGCACTCCCGCATCAAACCGCTTTGCGACGGCACACACCGCCCGCTGCAGGAGAACGCTCTGCGCCGCAAGCAGCGCGAAGAGCGCGGATCGCAGCGGTTACAGCAGGCGCAAGACCCCGGATCAGACTCCGAGCAGGGCGAGGCAAAGCGATTGTCAGACCGGGTTTCATCTGCCTTAAAGAGATTGCGAGATTCTTTCAACAAAGATCAAGACCAACAATCTTAACGGTTTTAAGTATTAATTTCTTATTAAAAAGCAACGATACTGTGGCTTTTTGTCATAAAGTATCCACAAAAGATTGTCAAAATAGCTCTGAAAGGGGATAGTTAGCCATAACAAGAAATATTTTTATAAATCTAAGAGAGGTAAATTTTGAATAAGAAAATCGCAGTATTGGTAGGATCAACACGGAAAGACTCCTTTAGTCAAACTCTGGCACAAAACATGGCTGAGCTTTTCCCTGGAGACTATCAGGTTGAATTCGTAAAAATCGGACACCTGCCCATCTACAATCAGGATTACGACAAAGCCGGCACTCCGGAAGAATACGAACCCTTCCGTGCCAAGATCAGAGACGTTGACGGTGTGATGTTTGTGACTCCGGAGCACAACCGCTCATATTCCGCTGTACTCAAAAACGCGATTGATATCGGTTCCCGCCCCTATGGGCATTCAGTCTGGGATGGAAAACCCGCGCTGGTTGTTAGTCAATCCCCTGGTAATATCTCCGGGTTTGGCGCAAATCACCATTTGCGACAGGTTTTGACCTTCTTGAATATGCCGATTTTGCAGCAACCCGAAGCTTATATCGCCCACACGCACACATTGTTCGATGAGGAAGGAAAGCTCAACAACGAAGGAACCTTGGAATTCCTGCAAAGTGTGGTGGACGCTTTCGTGGAGCTGATCGGAATTCACGAAAAACAACCCTCTGATAAAATCTTCTAATCTGCTCAGAGCCGATAAAGGAGAGGTGAGCGCCTCTCCTTTTTTCTTGTCCGTGTGGACTGTGGGCAGACCCTGTGCCGTGCTATAATCTCTCTCGCAAAGGAATCTGCAGATGAATCAAAAAGTGATCTTTCCCTTCACCGCTCTCGTTGGGCAAGAGCGTATGGCGCGTGCCTTGATCTTAAACGCGGTAGACCCGCGTATTGGCGGCGTACTTATCCGCGGTGAACGCGGAACCGCAAAGTCGACCGCCGCTCGCGCGTTGGCAGCCTTGCTTCCCCCAATCGAAGTGGTCGAGGATTGCCGCTTTAACTGTGACCCCGACAAGCCGACCACCTGGTGCACCGAGTGTCATGAACGTTTTTCTTCTGGTGAAGAGCAGCTCCCCCGTGCCCACCACGCCACCCCTTTTATCAACCTGCCCGTCTCAGCAACAGAGGATCGCGTTGTCGGCACGCTTGATATTGAACGCGCCATCCAAAAAGGGGAGCGCCATTTCGAACCGGGCGTGCTCGCTTCTGCCAACCGCGGGCTGCTTTATATCGATGAGGTCAACCTGTTGGACGACCATGTCGTCGATATTTTGCTCGATTCTGCTGCCATGGGTGTCAATGTGGTCGAGCGCGAAGGTATCTCGTTTAACCACCCTGCCCGCTTTATTTTGGTGGGCACGATGAACCCCGAAGAGGGCGACCTGCGACCGCAGCTGCTGGACCGCTTTGCCTTCTCGGTAGAGATTCGCGGTATCCTGGACAAAGCCCAGCGCGTGGAGATTATGCGTCGAAATATCGCTTTTGAGAGCGACCCGGAATCTTTCCGCGAACACTTCTTGCCGCAGGAACTGGATCTTTCAATGCAGATTGAGCGAGCGCGTCAACTGGTTGAGGAAGTTTCCTTTACTCAACGCGATCTGCTGATCATTGCTGACCTGACCTCTTCAATGGAGGTCGATGGCCACCGTTCTGACCTGGTTATTTTGAAAGCCGCCCGCGCCCAGGCTGCTTTTGAAGGGCGCACCCGCATCACCCCGCGGGATATCGCCCTGGCAGCCGAACTGGCGCTGCCGCACCGCGTCAAGGCTGGTCCTTTCCGAAAAAGTGAAACTGGCATGGAAACGCTCAATGCCAAAATTGCCGACCTGAAGGTTCAGACTGTTTTGACTGAGGCGGAAGAGCAGCCCAGCGATCAAGCGAAAGACGAAGACGAAGATTCTAAAAAAAAAGTGACTCTGTAACCGAACAAGACAATGATGACGGCGATTCCAGCTGGGATCCGGATATTCCAATTGTCGGCGAATCAGGACAGGATGTTTTTGTGCAGCTCAACCCACAATGGTGGGAGGGCGGCAAGGTGGTCAAACCAGGAGAAACCTTTGAACCGCGCCAACTCGACACACCCCTTGACGAGATGGTTCGCAAGCAGGGCGGGCGCCGCTCTCAGACAAAATCCAAAACCAAGCGCGGTCGCTATATCCAATCCCGCCCATCCCCGCGGGACAGCAGCGATGTCGCCCTCGACGCAACTATCCGAGCTGCCGCCCCCTATCAGCGCCAACGCAAGGATTTAAAGGAAAGCCATAAAGTCGCCTTTGCGGTCCGTCGGGAAGATTTTCAGAAAAAAGTGCGCGTGCGCAAAACCGCCAATTTGATTCTGTTCCTGGTGGATGGCTCGTGGTCCATGGCAGTGGCAGAACGCATGAAAGCAACCAAATCTGCCATCCTTTCGCTCTTGACCGATGCCTACCAACGCCGCGACCGGGTTGGGTTGGTAGTTTTCCAAAAAGACCGCGCCACACTGGTGCTCGCGCCAACCAACTCGGTGTTGTTGGCTCAACGAGCGCTCACCAACATCCCGGTAGGCGGCAAGACTCCGCTTGCGGCAGGGTTAGAGATGGCTTTCGAGGTACTGCAGCGCGAGAAAATTTTGCACCCTGACGTGCAGCCGCTGCTGATCGTGTTGACCGATGGTGCTGGCAATGTACCGGTCACACCAGGGCGGGCGGTCGCAGCAGAAATTTCGGAATTCGCGAAGATGTTCGCCAATGACAAAATTCACAGCGTAGTCATCAACATGGAGCAGAAAATTTTTGATAGTGGGCTGGCACAGCGCCTGGCAGAAGACATGAACGCTGTCTGTTATACGATTGAAGACTTGCGGGGTGAAACGCTTTACGAAACAGTGCAGAAAGAAATCAAAACCCCTTCGGCACCCACGTACAGGGAACTCGGCTAAGCTTTGTTTGCTCGGTGTGGTTTCTTGAGAGGTGGTCGTTGATTTTTGGCGTGCACACCATCTTCCTTGAACTTATCCAACCCCCAGCCAGAAAGCTCCCCTTTCTTGTTGCTATAAAATGGCTCAAAATGGTCAACGATCCATCGAGAAAAGCCATTAAAAAAGCGAACATGCATTAATTCTTCGTCCTTGAGTTCTGGCATCAGCATAGGCTTAATCTCTTCATAGAAAACTTTTGAGCTTGCGGTGGTGTCAAAGTAGATGAAGTATTTTGGTATATTCTGATCGTGTAAATGACCCAGCCACACGGCTGACACATCAGGCATTGTTTCTAATTTGCGGTAAATTTGTTCACGCCGGTTAAAGGAAAGCTCAAGAGCATTCCGGAGAGAACTGTAGTTTTCTTTCGCTCGAATAAGCCCTTCCGGTTCAAAGTTTTTTAGTTTGGGTTCGTCAATTATCCTTTTGATCTGCTCAAAGGCAAGTCCAACTTCGCTTTTGTTGGTATGGAAGAAAAAGGCGGTGCCATCAGCTTCAATGTCTTCCATCAATGCCGGCAAATCTTTAAAAGGGAGGGGAACAAACCGGGCTAAAGATGGCAGGTTCACTTTTTTAGTTGCTTCGGGTTCCAGGAAACCGATGAACACCTGCCAATCATCAACCTTCGTGGAAACCGAGGAGACTTTTGCGTCTGGACGGAAGGTGATTATTCCGTTTTTATCTTGAACAAAATCTTGCGACCCTGTCACCACGGGCAGGATTAATATCGATTTTAGATAAGCTGAAACGATGTCAACGTTTTTCGGGATTTCCTCTCCGGCTCGCTCAGCGTTAATGATCTGAATCAGGTGGCGATTCGATTTCTTTAGAGTAGGTCCGAACAGGCTCTTCAAAGAATCAAAAATCGACATTAATCAATAGCGACAACAACAACATCAGGGAAAAACTGGCGGATTGTGCCGGCAACCCACCCTTGCAGGGTCTGAGTAGAGAGCTCACACTCGGCACAGGCTCCACCCAGGCGCACCTTGATGAGGTCATCTTCAATACTAACCAGCTCGACCGAGCCGTGGTGGAATTGTTCGATATAGGCGCTGATTTGCTCGATCAGCCCGGCAATATGCTCTTCTTTGCTGTAGTCAGGTCCGGTGTGTGGGGTCATGACGCCTCCTTTTGTGTTCGGTTAATTTTATCATATGCAGGCAACTGATCGTACCGGTCTCTTGCGCAGCACCTCAGCACCAGAAGTGTGTTTGGCGCTCTGGCAAGATATTTAACCGAATGGTCCTCAGTCATCGAAGCCTGTGAAGAGTACGCCTACTTGGGGAGAATCCACGCGATGATGGTGACATCATCAATCAAACAATCTTCCTTGCAGCAAATGGTCGCAGAAGCTGCGGCGGTGGAGAGGGCAAAGACCCAAAAGGTCGATCGCCTGCAAGTGCTCAGGGCTGCCATAACCCTTGTTGGATTCGAACAGATATCCAGGAAATTTTGTTGCTTCTTCGATCATGCGTTGATCCCGGGCTTGTTTTGCCAGTATCGATGCACACGCGATCGACAAGCTGCGCTGATCGCCTTTAACCAGGCAGGTCTGAGGGATATCTATTTCGGGAATTTTAAAGTAATCGATGAGAAGGTGCCCTGGTTTTTGCTTCAGTTCACTGATCGCCCGCTGGAACACCAGCCTGCCAGCCTTCGCCATACCCAAACTGTCAATTTCATCCGGTTCGACCGACACAATCACAAACTCAACAGCAATCGCCATGATGACCGGCGCCAGTTGTTCCCGTTCAATAAAAGTCAACTGCTTCGAGTCGCGCACGCCAAGTAATTGCTCATTCAGGGTTGGCTCTTCGAAGGGCAGCACCACAGCAGCACCATAAAGCGGACCAGCGAGAGCACCTCTGCCAGCTTCGTCCAGCCCGGCAACGGAGTGGCTGCCATGCTGCCAGAAAGACTTTTCGAAATCAAGTGTGGGATACGGTGGAATCAGCTCGGGGTCAAAGCGTTTTGCCACGATAGGCGCCTTTACGCTTATTTGATCGGATCAGCAACAAGTCTTTGAACATTTTCCAGCTGTCTTTGAATATGCTCATCCGAGAACCGGGCTGGAAGGTCCAGGTAACTGGGACTTCCAGCACCTCATAGCCCAGTTGGCGGGCAATCGTAAGCACTTCCACATCAAAGCTCCAGCCTTCCAACGTTTGGTTGGGAAAAATCTCTTCTGCCGCAGCAGCGCTAAAACACTTGAAACCACACTGGGTATCCTGCAAGCCGGGCAAAACCAACGTTTGTACCAACGCGTTAAACACCCGTCCAATCAAGTGGCGATAAAACGGTTCGCCAATGCGTTGTGCGCCCTGCTGCTCTCGTGAGGCGATCGCCACCTGGGGTTCCTCGAGCTTGGGGGGCAGGAATTTGCTGATTTCATCGACTGGCATGGAAAAATCGACATCAGCCATGAAGCGGTATTCCCCCTTTGCAGCCAGCATGCCAGCCCTGATGGCATTACCCTTGCCGCCCTGCTCGAGTCTGATCAGCTTTAATTGTGGAAAGTCTTGCTGGAATTCCTCGACAATTCTGCCGGTTTCGTCACTGCTGGCATTCTCGATGACCAGCACTTCGTAGTCGTAGGGCTGGATACTGAGATATTCCTGTACTTGCTTTAAGGATTTTGGCAGGCGTTCAGCTTCGTTGTGGGCAGGGAGGATGAGGGAGAGATACGGCGTACTCACAAGTCATTCGCTTCGTTGAGACTTATAAAAAAGTCGGGGTGGGCGGACTCGAACCGTCGACCTCTGCGTCCCAAACGCAGCGCGCTAGCCGACTGCGCTACACCCCGGCGGAGATGAAGTATATCGTATTTCAGCCCAAATGGTCAAGTTTGTCGAGCCTGTTGTTAAGATACACGCAATTTACCAAGCGCGTTGTTCTTTTTTTGCCAGTATCGCAGAAAGCCGCGTCTGCCCCTGGGAAGACCTTCCAACAACTCTGACCACCGTTCGTAAAAGGCAGCTTCTTCTTCAATAACAGATTTACCCAGTTCGATGAAACCTCCAGTCATATCTGATGCTGACACAGAAATCCAGCCAGCCTCAAGGGCATCGCGCTCCTGGTAAAACTCAGCAGGCAAAGTGTGACCGATTGCCCGGCGATGAAAGGCTTCACGCTCAAACCAATAGGCTTCCGCGTTTGGGCTGCCAGGCAATAATACGGGTGGTGACACTTCTCTGCCAAACACCCAGGGTTTAAACAAGGAAATACAAGCGGTCGAGCTGCCGGTCAGCCACACCTGGATTTGTTCGCCCAGCTCAACAATCATGCTGGCGGTGGTGTGGTCACCCACAAGCCCACCGGCATGCATGCATGGGCTGGCGACACTGCCTTGAGTCAGGGGGTTCGATACGTCCTCACGGTGGACGCGCAGGGCTTTCATCAGGTCGGCAACATTGTTTGCAGTGGCAAGACAGGCAGAAGTTTGTTTCAGCCTATGTGCAGAACCAGAGAAATGAGAATAGAGCGGTTCAAAATGCGTCTTCCTGAAGTCGTACGCTTCCCCGCGGCTGTAGACATCACCATCAGTGCCAATTGTCAGCCTGTTTGAGATGCTCGCGCTGGGCAATTGCTTATAGACCCACTCTCGCCCGGCTGTTTCGAGGATAAACAACTGCGCTCGATCCATGATCAGGAAGGAATTGTCATAAAAAAACTTATGGTCAAAACCGCTGTTTCCACCCTGCCCATATTCTTCGAGCAGCCTGATGATAACTTCGAGGGCTTCGCGGGCATCACCGCCGCGTTCCAGCCCCAACCTTACCAGATCCATACCGGTCAGACCCGTCCTGGCGTATTTACCCTTGGTAAAGACGGCTTCATTGCCAATGCAGACACCAAATTCATTCACACCCATTTCACCACCCCAAAGCCAGGTCGGTCGTGACAGCAGGTGCGCGTGGGTGTGTTTGACCTGTTTAATTGTCAGGTAAGTCGCCCGCAACCTGGATTTGGCTGGGTGGTCAGCAGAAGCGTAAAATTCATTTACCTGCGGCTCGTTGGGAGAGCGGTCGCTGTTTTTCGCAAAGAATGCCTGGTCTGGCTTGATGATGCCGATTGTGTCGCACATGAGAATCTCCGTTGAAATGATTGATTGAATCATACTTGATAATCTTTCAATCGCCATATTTCCTGCTGGAATTCAGCAATTCTAAATATGGAAGTTTTTAGATCTAAAATGTAGGCTGCATTGTTTACCAGACTCCGAAACGGTAGGGTGGGTTCAGAACGTGAACAAAGGTTTTCGATGCCTGTCTGCAGTGCTTGATCCGGGGAGGTATGATTATGTATGCGATGATTGAGCGGTCACGATTGGGACCTCCCCTTACGCTTTGCCTATGTAACTATCACATTGGGAATTGCTAATTGTACTGGTGCTGAGAATTAAGGATAATGAAGTAAAATTAAGCTACAAAACGAAAGCAAAATTCACAGAAAGTCACACGAAAGGAAATTCCATGTATCAAAAAATTATTATAATCGGCAATTTGGGGCGAGACCCTGAAATGCGTTATACCCCCGAAGGAAATCCCGTTACCAGCTTTAGTATGGCAACCAGCCGCCGCTTTGGTGAAAAAGAAGAAACAACCTGGTTCCGGGTTACCGTCTGGGGAAAACAAGCAGAAAGCTGCAACCAATATCTTTTCAAAGGCTCTAAAGTGCTGGTTGAAGGTCGCCTTCGCCCGGATGCCAACGGAAGCCCAACTGTCTTTCAACGCAAAGATGGCACCTGGGGCTCAAGCTTTGAAGTCACAGCCGAAACCGTTCGCTTCCTGACACCGAAGGGCGGCGAAGGCGGCGGCAGCCAAAACTTCGGTCCCCTGGACGACGACGAGGACATCCCCTTTTAAGGGGTGAGCCATGGCTGAAATTAAACGAATCCAGGTCAGCATTCCCGAAGACCTGGAACCGCAGTATGTCAATGTTGCTTATATAACCCACACAGCGTCAGAATTCTTAATGGATTTCGTCACAATGTTGCCTGGTGTCACCCAGCCGAAGGTCAACACCCGCCTGATCCTTTCACCCCTGGCAATGAAACTATTGCAGCGAGCCCTGAACGAAAACATCAAGCGGTTTGAAGACAAGTTTGGAGAAATAAAAGTGCCACACGGCTCAACGTTGGCAGACGAACTCTTTCGGGGCACAAATCCACCGGAAGGGGAATAGGAATGCGTCCCTTAGACGAGATCTTTGACGAGATCCGCAACGACTTCGAAGCCAAAACTGCCCTTCGTGACAGCGCCTTACGCGATGCCCGGCAGTGTGTAAAGCACGCTTCGTTGGCGATTAGGGCGATTCACCGTAATGAGGAAATCGAAGCACGACGTGAGCTGGCTGAGGGCAGAAATTTGGTCGAAAGCTTAAGAAACAGCCTTAAAGCAAATCACCCCGAGTTGTATTACGCAGGCTACACACAGGACGCGCTTAAGGAATACTGCGAGGCAGAGCTAACCGTCGCAATGATATCCGGCGAAAGACTGCCGAGCCCCGAAGCGCTCAACACGGAGAACCCGGCTTATCTTAACGGTCTGGCGGAAACACTCGGGGAATTGCGGCGGCGCTGCCTCGACTTGCTGCGCCCTGGCTATAACCACGAAGTAGAGCGTTTGCTGGAAATGATGGATGAGATCTTCTCGCAGTTGGTAACAATGGATTTTCCCGATGCCATCACCGAAGGGTTACGACGCCGTACAGACCTCGCGCGTGGGATCATTGAGCGAACCCGTGCAGATATCACAGTAGCCTACCGAGAGGATCAGTTGTCGAAAAAGCTGGACCTGCTTTCCGGGCAGCTTGGTAACCGCGATAGTTAATGCGAAAAATCAGCGCGTCAGAACTGGGGGCTTTTTCATATTGCCGGCGCGCCTGGTGGTATGCCCACACTGGTGAAAAAAGTGAAAATCAACCCGAAATGGAGCTGGGCAACCAGGTTCATCATGTTCATGCCCGGCAGGTGAAGCAGTCGCTGCTGCTGCAATGGTTGGGGGTTGGGCTGGTGTTGGCAGGGGTGATCCTGCTGCTCTGGAGTTTGCTTTGATGAAACCGCTCTATTGGGCTATTCTGCTGCTGGCGCTCGGTCTGTTAGTTTGGCTGATCAGTCGGCAGCAGCGCAAACGCACAGGCTTACCAGGCGGCGCCCTGGTTTACAGCGACAGTGGCTACATGCAAGCCGTGCCCAAACCGCTCTACGATCCTGAACTGGAATTGGTGGGAAAACCTGATTACCTGTTGCGAATCGACCACGACGTGGTTGTGCCGGTGGAGTTGAAAAGCGGCAGGGCACCAAATTCCCCGTGGGATTCTCATGTGGTGCAGCTGGCTGCCTATTGCCACCTGGTAGAACGAAATTTTGGCAATCGCCCGCCATACGGTCTTATTCAATACCAGGACAAATCGTTTCGACTGCCATATACAGAAGAACAAGAACAAAGGTTGCGCGCCCTCGTAAACGAAATGCGCCAGGCAGAGCGCCGCATAACCGCGAACCGCTCCCACCAGTCAGCCGCCCGCTGCCGAGGTTGTGGCTTTTCTCAAATCTGTGACCAACGGATCTTGTCATAGTTTGCTGCTTGTCACGGTTTGAAGATACCTGCGATCACATCGGTGATCGGTATAGCTTCCCTGATTTCTTTGCTTCTCCGATTTTTCTTGTATTGTTATTTCGACAGATTGTCCTGTCATTTGAGAGTTCCTCCTCCTTGTGATTTGTAGTGTCCCAAGTATGGCAGGAACTCTCTCTTTAGGTGCTTTAGGCAAATTTGAAACAGTAACAACTAAGGCGATTTGTTTGACATCCAATGAGCAATCCGTTATCCTTTATTGGCATCCGGGCGGGACCGGTGCGGCGAAGCCCTGCGAACCCCGTCAGGTCCGAGAGGAAGCAGCGGTAAGGAGGTTTCTTCGGGTGTTACCGGCAAACCTGCCCGGATGCATTTGAATAACTATGGCAAGCAACCCTAAAACTCCTCCCGTTTGTTCCTACGAAGGCTCTGATTATCAAGCCCAGTTTTGGGATAATGCCAATCGGCGCTACGAGGACGCGGTCGAGACCGTGGCAATCGAGCGGTTATTTAACCAGGGGGGCGATTTGCTGCTCGAGCTTGGTGCCGGAGCCGGGCGGTTGACCCCACGTTACAAAGGCTGGCAGCGAATCGTGCTGCTGGATTATTCCCGTTCGCAGCTACTGCAGGCGCGTGAGCGCTTGGGCGACTCTGATAAATATGTCTACGTCGCTGCCGATATCTACCGGCTTCCGTTCGTGGCAGGCTTGTTTGACGGCGCAACTATGATCCGCACGCTCCATCATATGGCAGATGCTGTTCAGACCCTGAAATCGGTCAGGCGGGTGATGACCGAAAACAGCCGTTTCCTGCTGGAGTACGCCAACAAGCGCAATCTGAAAGCGATCCTGCGCTGGCTGCTCAGGCGGCAAGCCTGGAACCCATTTACGCCCGAACAGGTTGAATTTGTCGCCCTGAATTTCAACTTTCACCCAAAAACCATTATTGAGACCCTTTCGCAAACTGGTTTCGAGATGGAACGTTACCTGGGGGTTTCTTTCTTTCGGGCAAACTGGTTCAAACAGAATATTGCACATGACCGCCTGGTCACATGGGACGCGACCTGGCAAGACCGCAAGCCATTCAACCTCTACACCCCCAGTGTCTTTACGCTGAATCGGGCTTTTGGCTCTTCTCCCGCGCCGGAACAGGGCAGCTTTTTTATGTGTCCAATTTGTTCGCACCCGCTGCCTGAGAGCAATGCTAACCAAACCTGTCCTGGTTGTTCGCATGAATGGCAGTATTCCCAGGGAGTGTATGAGTTCCGTATCAACCCGGAGAGTTAAGCCTGATTGCTGATCCGGCTTCCAGATTTCAATCTTATTAGCTGGCATGCTTTTGCAGGCTGCCTGTAACTTTCCCGAGAAAAACACCGGCTTATTGGTCAAAGACGGTCAGCAAGTCTTGGTCGGTCCCAACTCAAAGCAATACACTAGGACTACTCGCTGACTACAGGCTTTTTCAGCGCCTCCACTCTCCAAAACCAGAGATAGTACATCGCGATTGCAACAGAATAGAGCACAATAGTCAAAATGAATGGAGGCCCGAACCCATAGCGGATCTGCAGGTATCCACTGATGGTTGGGCTAAGCGCCCAGCCAAAATTCCATGCCATGCTGGTCAGGCTGGCAAGCATACCGCGTGAATCGGGTTCAACTTGTTCCATTACATAGGTCGAATAGATTGGCGAGCTCATATTCATCAGCATTGTACGGGCATAATATGCCACCAGCACGATCGGGAACCAGGGCGCGAAGCCAAGTAGCACCAGGAACGGCACAGAAAGCGCCTGGGTAATAACAACCACTTGGATCTTACCAAGACGTTCTGCCAGTGCCGGGGCGATTATCAACCCCAGCCCCATCGCCAGGCTGCCCCAAGCGAAGATCCCCCCAATCGAAGTGTCACTCTGCAGGTGGACATTGCGGAAGAAGACATTCATAAAGGGCATGATCAAGCCTGCGCCAACCGAAGTAATCAGGGTTGGGAGGATCAGCTTCTCGAATTTACCGGGGTTTTTGCGAATGAAACTCAGCGGCGCAAACACCGAGCGCGTGGTCTTTTCTGAGACCTGGCTGGCAACCAGCAGCATCGGTACCACTGCGATCAAACCACTCACAGCAACCGACCATAACGATAACGAATATGCCTGGGTGTCCATGGCATTTATCGCCAGTCTGAAGGCAAACCAGGTCGGCAGGTAGCCGCCAATCCACTGACCGACAGAAACGGCGGTCATGCGCAAACCGGAAGAAAGGCTGAAAAGGTAGGTGCGCTCGGTTTCCTGGCTGTTTTCCATCAGGAAGGGACCCATGGCTACGCCTGCAAGCGATTGCGACAGCCCTAGTACGATATTCATGCCAATAAACATCAAACTGGAAGGAAACAGCAGCATTAACGCCACTGATATTGAAAAAGCAATATAACTGAGCACAATCGAGTTTCGTCTGCCAATGCGAACAGTGATGTAGCCCATGGGCAGCGCCATGAGCAGGCTGGTCATGCTTTGGGCAGCGACCATATTGCCCAGCACAGCTTCGTTGTAGCCCAGGCTGAGAACATAAAAGTTGAAAAGCAGTTGGAAGATACCCGTGGCAGTGCCATAGATAGCCTCACTCAGCAGGTATAGCCACGCGTTTTTGCTAAATGCCCGAATGCGGCTTATGTACGTGCTGAAGACTGAAGAGCGCTCCTCTCCTGTGGTGATTTCTTCTGTTTCCAAGGTTAATCACCGCGCACAAAGCGATTGAGCATATCCTGCGTGTCGTTGAACCCCTCGTAGCGGGCGGCGAATTTCCGTTCGCCGTTGTGATCGATGAGCACCTGGGTCATTCCAGCCAGGCGCAATTGTGTCAGATGGTGGTTGACGGTTGGCGGGCGCAAGCGCAGCACACGTGAAAGCTCAGCGGCTGTTTGCGGTTCCTGGGCAAGATAGCGTAAGATGCGCAGCCGGGTCGAGTCTGACAGGGCTTTCATTCCACGCAGCAAACCATCCGGAACAATATCACCAGGGATGATCGACATGCTGCCCGGTCTCGCTCCGAAGAGGACAACCAGTTTGTGTTCATCCAACCTTTCCGAGTACATAAAAGGTGATCCCCAAAATGTGGGTGCCAGGATAATATCGGAATATTCATCAAAGTCGTACCGGCGAACACCAGATGTGATCTCCTCGAGCATGGCAGGAAGCGGTCGGCTGCCAGCACGCATACGTGCATGAGAGAGCTCCTGCTCTAAAATTGGTCTAATGCGGTACTCTTCCTCGGCGAAGAAGGTATCGACATAGGCTTCCAATCCTGCCACCAGCATTTCAGCATATTCTTTGCGGTTTGCCCAGGTTTCATAGAGCGTCTTGAAAATCTGGCGGGTGTGTTTATTGTCGTCAAGACCCCAGCGTTGGATAATCTCGGCGACCTCTTCGCGTGTCCATTTTTTAGCCGGACTTGTAGACAAGAAAAATTCCCGAATTTCTGACGGAGCATGATTAGGAAGGATCAGGATTTCCAGCAATTTGGCTGAAGGGATCGTCTTTAATTCTTTAATCAGTATGGCTGAGTTCTTGGGTTCATCAAGGTTATGAACAAAAGCCAGCGGAACAATCTGTAAAATCGAGGTTTGCTCGAGCACGGTGCGAAATTCGGTCGGAATACGAGAACGAACACCAGCTGCCCAGGAAGCACGGACACTATATTGTTCCGGTTCATGCAGTATCCTCAGACTGATGAACAAGTCATAGGCTGTGCCAATATCCCAGTGAATTTTTGTCGATACCGTGTCGCTCATAATAACCTCCATTAGATGTAAATCTATTTTATTAGATAAACATCTAATGTCAAGACACGATTTTTTGAAAGCCGGTTGTCAGGATTTGGTGCTATCTTGGGCACTGCTTTCTTCGATAATACCTTTTCTTTGTTGACCCTTTAATTGAACCAGAATCACTGCAGCCATCATCAACACGCTTCCCAGCCCTTCACGCGGAGCAAGCCTTTCCCCCAAAACGAGCATACCGCTCAGCAAGGCAAATACAGCTTCAAGGCTCATGATCAGAGATGCCAATGTGGGGTCAACCTTGCTCTGCCCGAATACCTGGAAGGTAAAACCAATGCCGACTGAAATAATACCTGAATAAAGCAGCGGCCCCCAGGCGATGCTATCGGTAAACAATGAATTACCTTCAAACACCAAGCTAAACGCGAAACCCAGCGCCGCCACGAGCAGAAACTGACCAAAAGCTAGGCTCAGGTTGTCTGTCCGGGTGCCAAAATGATCGAGCGCAAGAATTTGCATCGCCCAGAATGCCGCGCCAATGATCATGAAGATGTCTCCGCGATTTACGGTCAACTCAAGATCAACGGCAAGATAAAAGACGCCCAGCAAGGCTAAAACAACCCCAAACCAGACCCAACGGTTGAGCTTTTTGCCGAAGAACAACCCGATCACCGGTACCAAAACCAGGTAAAGGCTGGTCAGAAAACCAGCTTTGGCAGCGCTGGTAGTCATGATGCCGAGCTGCTGCATGGTCGTACCTACAAACAGAAAAAGACCAGGAACGACCCCAGGCAATATGTTTTGAATAAATGCCATTCTCCAGTTAGCAGGTTGGGTGGGGTGCGGTTGCTTTTTCTTCTGCTGAAGAATCATGCCAGGCAGCAAAACCAGCCAACCCAAAAGGAAACGCATGCCGATGAAAGCGAATGGCTGCATGGATTCCATCGCCCAGCGCTGAGCCACAAAACCAGTGCCCCAAATGATCGCGGCGAGCAATAATAATGCTTCCCCCTGAACTTTGTTGAGCCACCCGGGTAACTTTTTCATTGGCAGGATTATAGCGCAAGTGCGGTTTTTTTTAGCGTCTCGGGTAAAATCCAATTAACCGGAGGAATATTGTGAAAATGAGCAAACGCAAACCCGCCTACCCCGACACCCTCTTTGGAAACTTGGGAAGGCACCCACACCGCACAAAGTATCACGGCACGCGAAATCTTGGCATACATCACTGGGACTGTATCAACACGGATTACTTCGACGAGGATGCGCTGTTGACCATTTTTGCCAGCAGCCATAGTCATTTAGCGGTGAAGGGGGTGGAGCTGGTTTACTCGCTGGACGACTGGGCAACGCGAGAGGAGCTGCGTTTTGTGCAAACGAAACAGGAGTGGGATACGATCACCTGGGGCTGGAAGATTGTCCACCAAGTTCAGCTGCCTTTGAAGATTGGCGCTTTGATACGGTATTACGTTCGTGCGACCCTCGCTGATGAGACCTTCATCTACGCCGATAACCAGTCTGACACAGAAAAAAAAGCCATCCAATTTGCTCAGTGGCTCAACCCCGACAATATCGCTCCCGCCTGGTCAAAGACCGCCACCATCTATCAGGTGTTCGTTGACCGCTTCAACCCTGGTGCCGGTCGAAACTGGCTGCAAACCGACGATCTCCTCAAACCTTTTGGCGGAACACTGCGCGGAGTCATCGAAAAACTCGCTCACATTCAGGAGCTTGGCTTTAATACCATCTGGCTCACGCCCATTTTCAAATCCCCCTCCCACCACGGCTATGACATCATCGATTACACCCAGATCGAACCGCGTTTCGGCACAGAAGCAGACCTTATCGAACTTATATCCCTGGCGCATGAAAAGGGGATGAAAGTGCTTCTCGATTTCGTTGCCAACCATGGTTCAGATCAACATCCTGCTTTTCAGGAAGGCTTGGTCAATAAGACCGCAGCCGAATCTGGCTGGTTTACCTGGACAAAATGGCCCCGAAAATATGTCAGTTTTTACAATGTCAATACTATGCCCAAATTCGATTTGCGCTTTGGCTCACCTGCCCGCTCGCATCTGCTTGAAGCAGCTCAGAAATGGCTAAAATTGGGTGTGGATGGGTACCGGCTCGATTATGCTGCCGGACCAGACCGCGACTTTTGGGTCGACTTCCAGCGCGCCTGTCTCGAAATCAACCCGGAATGCTGGACCTTTGGCGAGGTGGTCGCGCCGGCAGACCAGCAGGCTCAATTTGCTGGCAGCCTGCATGGCACGCTCGATTTTCTGACTTGCCAGGCGCTGCGCGAGACCTTTGCCACGCGCACTTGGGATGCTGCCCGGCTTGCTGCCTACCTTCAGAGCTCGATAGAGGGTTTCCCTGCCGGCTTCAGCCGACCAGCCTTCATTGACAACCACGACATGAACCGCTTTATCTTTACCGCAGAAGGCAACCTGGCGGCTGTGCACGCCGCCCTGAGCCTGCTCTACCTGCTGCCCCAGCCGCCCATTGTTTATTATGGCACCGAGTTTGACCTAAGCCAGCAGCGTTCCATTCACGACCGCGGTGCAACCGGTTTCGACGAAGCCCGCCTGGCAATGCCCTGGGGCACACAGCCCCTTCCCGAAACCTCTGCGCTTTTACGACAGCTCGCCGGTTTTCGCCAGGCAAACCCCTGGCTTGCCAACGCCACCTGGCAGATAAACTCGGTTTCTGAGGATGGTCATCGTGCCGAGCTGAGCCTCACTTCAGGTCAAAACCATATGGTCGTTCTGATTGACACCACAACAGACCAGCCTCTTGTGATCAGCGAAGGCGTCCATTAATTCTTAGCTATCTTTAATGCACCAATCTTTACACAGGCTCGAAAATCACCTGCCGGTTTGTTATAATCGTGGCAAATACAACAATGAGATTTTGGAAAGGAATTAAAGAAACATGAGTAAAAAAATAGATGTCTACCTGGCAAACCTGACGGTCAATTATATCAAACTGCACAACCTGCATTGGAATGTGATTGGCAGGAGTTTTAAGCAAACTCACGAGTACCTCGAGGAAATGTACGATGCTACCACCGAGAGCCTCGACGTAGTTGCCGAATATCAGAAAATGGTTGGCGAATATCCCAAAGCTTCTCTGAAAGATTATCTTGAAATCGCAACGATTAAAGAGCTGGAAAGCAAAGATTACAGCAACGATGAAGCCTTTAAGATCGCCCTTGACGACCAAAAACTGATGCGCAAACTGGCAACCGAAATCCGCAACGAAGCCGATGAAAAAGGCGAATTCAGCCTGGTTGCCCTGATGGAAGACGAAGTTGGCGCCCAAACCAAGCACATTTGGTTTATCGAATCAACCCTCAAAGGCAAGTAAGTTTTAATCCGATACTAAAAGACAGCAGCCGCTGCAAACCACGGACAAGATCCGTGGTTTTTTTATAACCAAATTCTCAATGTTTACTTTTGCGTTGCCGCTTAAAGAAGTGTTTACAAGCGCTCTTGAAGGGATCAGCGGCTCCGGAGATTAATTCAACAGCGCAGCAATGCTAAATATAAATTTTTAGTTTCGAAAAACAGAACGCAGGGTGAATCGGAGCAGGAAACAGGGAGCATCTGTAGGGAGACCAGCCCCTAGCCGCTGTGTTGGTCCCAACACGACTGATGGCGGAGGGAGATGAGCCCCCTCCGTATAGCTGGTTTCTGTAGGCTGGTTTACGTAGGGTTGAGGTCTGTGTCAACCACGAGGCGTTTGGCGAGATGAAGGTTGGGAACAGGCAGGCCAGTTCCCTACTGACTATGTTAGCGTTTATTGAGTGCGCACGATTGGGAACTCCCCCTGCGCTTCGCTTATTCATTTATCGGTTCTCCACTTTA
>JAAYZW010000174.1 GCA_012514645.1 Chloroflexota bacterium | reverse complement strand
TGCCGATGATGACGCCGATGGCGGTCAGAGCGACGCGCCCTTTGCGGCGTCTCAGGTTATCTGCGATCAAACTGATCAAATCTACTAAACGCATAGGCAACCTATCTTTCAACTGCGGTTGAGGCGCCCCCTGGGGAGAAGCTTCGCGCGCCCTCAACCCTACAAGACCAATTCAAGGTGATTTCATTGGTGCTAATATGCCCGATCAATTAAAATTACCCGAATCTTCATACATCGGCTGTACCGGAGAATCATTGCTGGTGCCGAAGCCAAAGAAGCCCTTGATTGCATTCCAGATTTTGGCAAAGAAACCAGGCTCTTTAACCGGTTCCACAGGGAAAGGGTTAGGGTTCATCGGGTCAACCATGATCGGGTTGCCAAATTCATCCAAAACCGGATTACCGTTTTCATCCAGCATGGGGTAGGGCTCGGGCATGGCTATTTCTGGCATAACCTCAACTTCAAGCTGGGAGTTAAAAGTTCTCAGCTGATTGAAATCGTCTGTATAACGAATCTCGAGGTTGATTGTGGCGGTGCCTTCCTGGAAGGGTGTAAAAAGTGGATCAACGGTGAAATAACCGCCCGAGTCGAGCGTTCCAACCAAAACTGAGTTGTTGATCATTTCACCTGCTGGTGAAGTGACCACAACGTTGCCAAGCACAACAGATTTGCGGGCAAGGTTTGTGATCTGGATGGGCAGGCTGCCCATCTGACCGACATTAAACATCCCGTCAACAGGGTTATAAAAAGATATTTCGAGCTGGGGCAGGCTGTATACCAGCAGGGTGATAACCTGGTCGTCAATTACCCGGTTTCCCTTTTCATCAGTGTAAACAAACGAAAGTTTCAGCGGATAAGCACCCGGCTGTGCGGTCACATTGACGATAAAATCCTGTTCCGGTTTCAGGCTGCCGCCGGCGGGAATATCGCCCAGCAAAACCACGTTCGATTTGCCAATCGGAGCAAAAACAGCCGTGTCGCCGCCGGCTCCGCTTACCCCGCCTGCTTCGGGGGTGCCTTCAGGATTGGTGGTGATAGTCGCGCCGCCATAAACGAGGGAGACGCTGCGCGCGTCAGCCCTGCCGGCATTGCTCACATCAAGCGACAGCTTAAAAGTAGAGCCTGGCTGGAGGGGATCGATATCGGTATGGTAGTTGTTCACAACCATCTGGGCACGATTGACTGCTGATGGCGTGGCGGTGGTGGAGGTGCCTGTTGAGCCGGTTTGGTTGATTATGATGGTGAAGATGAAGGTGTCAGAATAGGGCGTGCCAGCAGCATCTGTATATGTGGTAACCGCCTGGATTTGCCCGGAATACTTCCAGGTGGACAGATCGTTTACTTTGAATTTGTGGGTACGGGTTTCGTTGCCTGCGTTCCGGGCGTCTACTTCGTAAAATGTAATCACGCTGCCATCGAGCGGGTCAAAATCCTGACTGCTAAAGGTCATGACAATGTTACGTGCATGTGCCAGTGAGTTTGCCGGTTCGGGGTTTTCGGGAGATTGACCATTATTGCCGATCGTGAAGGTCAAACCGAAAGTGCCGTAGGGGTTCACGCTTTTTCCACCCAGATCGGTTTGATAATCGACGACATACAACAGGGGTCTCACCGCCCCTTCCTGTAGCAGGATAGGGTCATCCGCAGGTACATTTCCCGGATTCCAGTTCCAGGGAGCCGGGGTGGGTTGGCTGGGTGGGTCGACCCACTGACCAACTGCTGGCTTTACCAAAGCCGGTAGCAACAGGAGGGAAAAAACCAGGCTGAAAATTAAGACGTGCTGTGTATTTTTCTTCATACTTTACC
>JAAYZW010000173.1 GCA_012514645.1 Chloroflexota bacterium | reverse complement strand
GACGTTGAATTTCAGGGTATCAGCTTCTCATATGATGATGATCTTGCCAGCAGCGTTGATTTGTCAATTGTGCCCTATCAAATTGACCCGAATGGAATCACTAGCTTTTCGTTTCCCAGTCATTATTCCTTTACTTTCGATGGGTATGCTCTTTCAGACACGTTCCACAATCCCATCATCAGAGTCTATCCCATCAGCAATTATGAATCGATTAATAGCTATGCAGAAACTGTTATTGAGCAACTGCGATCTCTCCTGCAATCACAGCCATCCATTGCCGTCAATGACCAACTGCCTTTGATCCCTCCCTGGAATGCCGCGCAGATGTTTTCCGCGGAAGCCGCCTACATAACTTTTCAGAATGGCTCAGGTTTGCGTTATCTGACCATGCATGGGCAGGCTTATTATCCGATTGATAATTACAATATGATCTATGTGTTTCAGGGTATTACTAATGACGGTGAATATCTGCTCAGCGCTATCCTGCCCATTTCTAACCCAGGATTACCTGCAAAAGGCGAGGATACTATTGATGACTGGGATGCATTTTACGAATTTCATGACGCCTATATCGCGCAGGCTGCCATGCAGGTCGACGAGTTCACAGCGGATAGCTTCATGCCCACGCTCGGCATGCTGGATGAAATGATGGCTTCGTTTCTTATCGAGCCAAATGAGTAATGCGATAAGTGGCTAAGTGCACTAAGGCAGTTTACGCCTCAACGCAACAGAAAAAATAAAAGCCCTTCAAATATGTTCGAAGGGCTTACTTGTCGGCTTAGTAGAAAACCGCGCGAGGCATGTCTTTCGCCTGGGTGATCCAGTCTTCAACCATTTCCTGTGATGGTGGACGGCGAACGAGCTTCTTCTCCTGGTTTGTCTCGATGATCTTCTTATACAGATTCTCTGGATTACGGGTTGCCAGTTCGACCACCGTGTCAACACCGGCTTCCTCGAGCAAATCGGAATATTCTTCCGCTACGCCCTTGATACGGTAAAGATCGGCATGGTTGACCCATTCGAGGATTAATTCTCTGCTGATGCCGGTTTGGTCAGCCAAATCCTGGCGACCTTTGGGTTCCGCGCCAGCCTTGAGCAGCGCTTCGACCGTCCTGATGCCGATTTCCTGGAACTTGGCGGCATATACCGGTCCGATGCCTTCAATATCAATAATTTTTGCCATGTTATCTCCTTTTTTTCTGGATGAGTACAAAAAAATTATAGCATAACAATCGAAGATTTAACTGTGTAATATACTATTTATCTCCATACCATGTTTTTCGTCGTGCAAGGTTAGTTTTCAAAAAATTGCTGCAAAATGGTATACTCGCAGGAACAATTATGAAAAACACAAAACGAAAAATATTTGAAACCCTAGCTGTCACCAGGCAAGCCACGATCAGTAAATTGGCAGAGCAATTAGAGTTAAACCCAATCACAGTGCGGCACCATTTGCTGAACCTGGAGAGAGAAGGTTTGATCACTTCCAGCGAACAGCGACATGGCGTTGGACGACCACACCTGGTTTTCCAGCTTACCGGCGATGGACAGCAAGCTAAAAAATCCAACTATCACAACCTGGCACACCAGTTGTTATCCAGTGTTGAAGAAACCTTCGGTCAAGATTCTTCAGTTGCATTGCTTGAAACGATCGGCAAGAAAATGGCTCAATCTTTCGAAGACTTGCCCTCAAAAGAGCAGCTCCCGGATTATCTGGATGAGTTTTGTGATCTGATGGCAGCAGAAGGTTTTAACCTGGACTGGGAAATGAAAGAAAATCGGGTTTATCTGCGCAACTCATCCTGCCCTTATCACCACTTAAACCAAACGCATCCTGAAATTTGCGCCATTGACCGCGCGTTCTTCACCCAGGTTATGGGTAGGGAGCTGCAGTTCGAGAATGGCAAATCTGTCCGGGGCACAGAGTGCGTCTACTCTTTCGAGGTATAAAATGATCGACTACAACCCCGCTGAATGGGAAATTGACCAAACCCACCCTCAATACCACAACGACCTCATCGAAGGGCTATCAGGTTTGATTGATAAAGAAATTGGCTTTTCTTTCATCGAACTGGGCTTGATTCGTAACATTAAAATCGAAGATGGCAGCGCCAAGGTAAGCATGGTGCTTACCACACCATTTTGCCCCTATGGTCCGGAGATGATCGCAGACACCAAGGCAATGGTCGAGAAAATCCTCGAATTGCCGACCGATGTCGAACTCAGCGGTGATCTTTGGGATCCGACCATGCTGGACCCGGAACTGCGCGACTCAGATTGGGGTTTGTTCCCCTGATCATTTCAGCAGATTAAATAATCTCATCGCCTGGGCGATATCGCCCACAATTTTGATCTTGCCGCTCATAAACGCGCCTACTGGGTTTAGCTCACCGCGAACTAATTTTAGCGCGTCATCAGCACTCGCCTTGATAATCAATTCTGGTTTGAGTAGCTGACCAGCTTCAATGGAGACAGTGCCATCGTCAATGGTAACGCCCCACTCGCCACCACCCTCACCAGATATTGAGAATTGGATCAGTGAATGAATCCCCTTGGTTTTATTGTAATCAATCTGGTCAGGCAGGTTATTGATCAAATCTGAAAATTTTTCCATGCTTTTCTCCTCTTGCTGCTATTATAAACTTGAAGTTATCGTATAATACAGGCAGGATAGATTCTTATCTGCACAAATTAATCTTAAGGAGAAACAATGGACAAGTACGAATGCATCGCCTGTGGTTACATCTACGATCCCGAGATCGGTGACCCAACTGCGGATATCGCCCCCGGAACCCCTTTTGAAGACCTTCCCGATGATTGGGTTTGCCCCGATTGCGGTGTTGGCAAAGACCAATTCGAGAAACTTTAAACCGACCAATCTATAACCATTTTGAAAAAGGCGCGATCATGTGCCTTTTTCTCGTTTTAAGCCAATCAGTTGTCCAGTTGTTTCTATGAACAAGGGATTATTTATTGAAAAGTGATATATAATGAGGTCACTATACTCGTTCAAGATTGGAGGAATATTTCATATGGCAAGTGTAACTTACAAGAATGTCTGGAAAAAGTTTGGCGATGTTATCGCCGTGCAAGATCTAAATCTTGCAATCGAGGACAAAGAGTTCCTGGTCTTAGTCGGTCCGTCCGGCTGCGGTAAAACCACGGCTCTACGTTGTTTGGCTGGACTCGAAGAAATCACCGAAGGTGAAGTTTTGATCGGTAACCAGGTTGTCAATGACGTCGCCCCGAAAGACCGCGACATCGCCATGGTTTTCCAAAGCTACGCCCTTTATCCTCATATGTCAGTTTACGACAACATGGCTTTTGGTCTCAAGCTTCGCAAGTTTGACAAAGAAGATATCGACCGCCGCGTTAACGAATCTGCGCGCACGCTCGGTATTGAAGGTCTGTTGAAGCGTAAACCCAAAGAGCTTTCTGGTGGTCAACGCCAGCGTGTGGCTGTTGGTCGTGCCATCGTTCGTGAGCCGAAAGTATTCCTCTTTGACGAACCCCTCTCCAACCTGGATGCCAAACTGCGTGTTCAGACCCGTGCTGAGCTTTCCAAGCTGCACCAGCGCCTGCAAACCACTTTTATCTATGTGACCCATGACCAGACCGAAGCGATGACCATGGCAACCCGTATCGCCGTCATGAACAAAGGTGTCCTGCAGCAACTGGATACACCCCAGGTGCTCTACGATCATCCCGAAAATCTCTTTGTTGCCGGCTTTATCGGCTCCCCGGCGATGAATTTCTTCAACGGCAAAATCGTGGTTGAAGACGGACAGATGTTTGTGGATATGGACACTTTCCGCGTGAGAGTGCCCGACTTTGATAAGGAGAAATTCGAATCGATCATCGGTAAGGACATCATTTTCGGTATCCGTCCGGAAGATATCCACAACCCAGAATTTGCCCCTCCCGGAATCATCGCCGAACTGGTAGATGTAACCGTGGATGTGACCGAGCTGATGGGTAACGAAATCTTCCTCTACCTTGTCAACGGGACACACAACTTCACCGCACGGGTTGACCCCCGCACCCAGGTTCATTATGGTGACAAGATTCAAGTTGCTTTCAACATGGACAACTTCCACATCTTTGATCCCAGCCTCGACCCCGAAAACCCTCCTGTCGTCGGTGGTTGGAAACCAGAAGAAGATTAATATCGAACAATACCAAAAAGTGCGCCGGTGAGGGCGCACTTTTTTGTTTTACAGAAGTCCTCCTGAACAAAATGAAGGAACTAAACCTTTTGTAAGGCGAAATTGTGAGCGTTGTTGCCTGGCTCTGCCACGTATTTTTCCGCACTCAATACGCCAGGGTGGCAAAATGGTTACGCCTTCCTCTTGCGCGTAAAGACCACCAACAATACCCCCGCCGCCAGCGCAAAGCCAATCACCAACACAAATGCGTCACGCCAGAACTCGAACGGGAAAAGCCGAATCAGCGTCGAAGATTGTGAAAAAGTCCAGGTGCCTTCCGCAAAAAACAAACGGTGGAAATATTCAAATAATCGATCAAAGCTGACCAGCAAAAATAACAAAAGCGCGCCCAGCAGCCCGATGGTCGCCCAACCACCGCCATTTAAACCTTTCCGCAGGCTTTCCCATTGTCTCATCACGATAAACCAGATCAGGATCGCTATGCTGATGCCGCTCAGAACGTACCAGGCAATTGAACTGGCTTTGACAACATCCTTGACATCGACCATGTGAGCAAGCTCGTCGGGAGTAAACATTTTCTGCCCATTGAGATCCTGTAGGTTGCCCAGGTAGTCAATGTCTTCGTCATTGGTCAGATAGCTCACCGCATAGCCCGACCATTTCGTCCGCTCTTGGACCGTGAAACCGAAAGGATCAGCTGGGAAACTCTCCCGCTTGTATTCAAAAGCAGGAAAATTCGGCGTCATCACAATCCTTACCCCGGCCATGATCAGGATATAGGGGATGAAAATGGCTAATACCACCTGCAATATCTTATTAATTTTCATTCAAAACCTCAGCTTTCTACAAGGCATTCAACCGACAAACTCAGTACAACCCTATATCTTTTCCATACTTTTCTCGTATTATAAAACAATAGAACAAGTGTAAATTCTCATCAGATTAATCTGCGTACTTATTTTATGCACTTTTTTGAGTCCAGGAAAGCGAAGGTACACATATGAGCGAAATCCCCACAAATGATAACGAATCTTCTGAATCGGATCACCAGCACCATTCTCACCATGACCATTATAGACATGGCGAAGTGGACCACCACCACACAGATGGTGAAATGAATAACGAGCAAATGGACCACGAGCATATGGACCATGCCGATCATTCGGATCACTCCGACCATTCCGACCACTCCAGTCATGGTGTTGGTCACAGTGGGCACCATGCGCACATGATCGAGGACTTCAAGAAACGTTTCTGGTTCGTTTTGGTGCTTAGCATTCTCATCATCATCCTGTCCGATATGGCGCAGATGCTTTTCAATTACACCATCACTTTCCCAGGTACAAACATCGTCCTGTTCGCACTTTCGAGCATCGTCTTTTTTTATGGCGGCTGGCCGTTCTTCAAAGGCGTCCAAGATGAAGCCGCCTTGCGCACGCCGGGCATGATGATGTTGATCACCCTGGCAATCACTGCTTCTTACATCTACAGTACGCTGACGACCTTCTTTATTGAAGGGTCGGAATTTTATTTTGAGCTGAGCACCTTGATCCTGATCATGCTTTTGGGTCATTGGATCGAAATGCGTTCACAACTGGGGGCTTCCCGGGCACTGGAGGAGTTGGTCCGGCTGATGCCCCAAACCGCGCACAAACTCGATGCCGCCGGTAATATCACTGAAGTCAGCATGTCAGAACTGGTCCGCGATGACTTGATCCTGGTGAAATCGGGTGAGAAGGTTCCAACCGATGGACTGGTTGTCCAAGGCGAATCGGCAGTCAATGAAGCCATGCTAACCGGCGAATCTGTCCCGGTGGAAAAGAAACCAGGAATGCAGGTCATTGGCGGGTCAGTGAACGGCAATGCTGTCCTGATGGTGAAAGTTGAGCGGTTGGGAGATGAAACCTACCTCGCAAACGTCATTAAAACAGTCCAGGAAGCCCAGGCACAAAAATCGCGTACACAGGGTTTGGCCGATCAAGCTGCAGGTTGGCTGTTCTGGATTGCTGTGGGAGCAGGCGCGCTTACCTTTATCTATTGGATCATCGCCAGCGACCTCAATTTCGCCCTGGAACGGATGGTCACCGTTCTGGTGATTGCCTGTCCTCACGCGCTGGGTCTGGCAGTTCCTCTGGTAAATGCGGTTTCGACTTCGATTGCAGCACAAAACGGATTACTGATTCGTAATCGCAACCAGTTCGAAGAAGCCAGAAATATTGACCGCATCGTTTTCGACAAAACCGGCACGCTCACCAAGGGTGAGTTTGGCGTAACAGATCTGTTCCCGACCGAGGGAACAACAAAAGATGAGTTGCTCGCCATCGCCGGTTCGCTGGAATCGCAATCCGATCATCCGATTGCGATTGGCATCACCCAGGCTGCCCGCGAATGCGGTCTGACCCTTGAGACCGTGACCAATTTCGAGAATCTGACCGGATCCGGCATCAAGGCTGATCTGCGGGGTAAAACCTATTCCATCATCAGCCCTGGCGAGGTTAGCCGCCGCGGAATTACCTTCGACCAGGTAAGGTTTGAAGAAGTGGCTTCCCAGAGAAAAACAATCAGCTTTGTCATGGAAGAAGACCGAATGATCGGTATTATCGCGGTGGCTGACATCATCAGGGAAACATCGAAGGAGATCATCGACGAGTTGAGAGCGTTGGGCATTGAATCGATCATGATGACCGGTGATAACGCCGAAGTGGCTTCCTATGTTGGGGAACGAATTGGCATCTCGAGAATTTACAGCCAGGTGCTTCCTGGCGAGAAGTCGGAAAAGATTAAAGAATCGCAGGATGGGGGCTCCAAAAAGGTTGCCATGGTCGGCGATGGTATCAATGACGCGCCTGCATTAGCGACAGCCGATCTTGGCATCGCGATTGGTGCGGGGACTGATGTTGCCATGGAAACTGCCGATGTGATCCTGGTCGATTCTGACCCCAAGGATGTGCTCAGCATCATCAAACTTTCCAAGGCCACCTACCGCAAAACGGTCGAGAACCTGATCTGGGCCGCTGGCTATAATATTATCGCCATCCCATTGGCTGCCGGTGTGCTGGCGAGCCGCGGTTTCGTGATTAACCCAGCCATCGGAGCGGCGGTCATGTCCCTCAGCACAATCATTGTCGCCATCAACGCGCAATTGTTGAAGATCGAGTGATTGAATTTTGCTTGTCATCCTGAGCTTTAGTTGCGAAGGATCCTTACCTATCAATCCTTGGCACTATTTTTTCCACCCCCTCCCTCGCCCTCCTGGAGGGGGTGGAAGTGGTGTTTGAAATCTGTTATTTTTTCGCTCATCACGACAGGATGTCATGCGGTCGGCATGATAAGGCTTACTGCATACTCCTGACTGGCAGCATCTCAATGTACCCCCGCCAGCCTTCAGGTGCCAGTTGCATACGCGGCGATTCCTCTGGAGCATACCGGTAGCCGTAAACCTCCGGGTTGAAGGAACCGATACGTTGCATGCACAATCCGACTGCGTCTTTAAAATGCTCGTCATCGTAGGGCTCTCCCTGGAACACGATCATTTTGCCAGCGGGCAGGTCGATCATCTCAAACCCATCTGGAACCACACCGCTGAAATCTGCCGGCACTTCCACCCCCTGGGCGTAAATGCCGGTGTCAACGGAGCGCATATTTTCAGGCAGCCAAAGCCCAACCGGTTCATAAAGCGCTTCCTTGATCTCAGTCAGTACATCCCAGGCATCGGAGGATTGACCATCTTTTCCGCATCCAATTTCAGTGGCGTAAGCGAAGTAGTCCGCGGCTGCCTTACTGCGCCGCAAAACAAGCTTCCTGGCAGGGCGTTCGACAATTTGAGTAAAAATTATTGCTGTGTTTTCCATTTTAGTTTCCCTTGAATTTGAATCTGATCTGTCAAAATAATGGTAAGGGATCAACCACCCTTCTGGGGTTGCGATTTTGGCAAATCTTTTGGGTGATATGCCAAAACCGTTGCTGAATGCACGGGTAAATCCCTCGTGGCTGTCAAAAACAAAATCCAGGGCAATGTCAATCACCTTCCGCTTTTCAGTACGAAGCATCCGTGCAGAGGCAGTCAGCCTCTCCTTCCGGATGTACTCAAATGGCGAAAGACCCATCACCGACTTGAACAGCCTGGCAGCGTGATATTGAGAATAGCCTGCTGCCTTTGCCACTTCACCCGCTGTCATTGATTCGTGCAAGTGTTCAAGAATGTATTGTTGCATTCTTTTGACAGCAGCGAATGTTTCTGATTTAGTTTCGTTAATCATGATCCAAATTATACAAGCGCAGAAAACATTTTCTTGACCTGGCGTGCTCAAACTTTTGGTTTTGGAGAAAAAAGAGGAGACCCTTACAGATCTCCTCTATTTCAGGCTGGGGGCACTGGAGTCGAACCAATACATACGGATTCAGAGTCCGCTGTCCTGCCATTAGACGAGCCCCCACTAACGAATCAATAGTTTACCAAGTTTCGCCGTTTTCATCAAGGGTCACACATTTGTTTGTGTTATTCTCCAGCGAAAATGTCACCCCCCCATTTCACCAGCGAGAATCAGGAAGAGCTGCTTTCTGTACCCAATTCCCTGCTCTCTACTCTTTGCTTGGGTTGGCTGCGCATGTGTACGCTTTGAACCAATCCGATGCCCAATAGCATTGACACCAGTGAGCTGCCGCCATAACTGATGAAGGGCAAGGTCAAGCCGGTCACCGGCAGCAAACGCAGATTTACGCCAATGTTCACAATCGTCTGGAAACCCATTAACACGCCGAACCCATAGGCGATCAGCGCGCCATAAGCATCAGGCGCGTTTTGCGCCACCTTGAAACAGCGAATGATCACGAACACCAATGCGACAACAACAATAACAGTGCCTACGAAGCCAAATTCATTCGCCAGCACCGAGAAGATAAAGTCGTTGTGCCTGATTTTCAAAAAACGCAACTGCACCTGGCTGCCCTGCCCATAACCATTGCCAAACCAACCCCCAGCGCCGATGCTGATTAATGCTTGCTCAACGTTATAGGTTTCGCCGTGCCGGGCGTTTTCGTCAGGCTGTAAAAAGTTGGTAATACGGGCTTTTTGATAACCAGCCAAATATGGAAAATCCAACGCAAAGGAGAGCAACAAGAAAAGAAAGAGCGCCCCAGCCATGATTGCAAAGTACTTTTTATCCAATCCGCTGATCCAAAGCATCGCCACCCAGATTACAAATATAACGATACTGGTGCTCAGATTTGGCTGCAGCAAGATCCAGATGACGATGCCCAGAGTGATCACCAGACTGCGACCGATAGTCAGCCATCTGTTGATCCGTTCGATATTGGCAGAAAAATAGCTTGCCAGCGACAAAATTATGGCGATTTTTGAGAGTTCAGCCGGTTGTATGGTTACCAGTCCAGTCTCGATCCAGCGTGCGGCACCAAAGCGCTCACCGCCCATAAGGAACACAACGACAAGCAATACTGCTACAAAGAAATAGAAAGGTTTCGACAGGGTAACCCAGATATGATAATCCATAGCAGCGATCACAAATAGCACCACCAGCCCAATTAACATGAAAATTGCCTGGCGATTGGGGTGTTCCTCCAGGCTCGGGCTGCCAGCAATCGCGGAACTGATCAACGCGACACCGAATACGCACAAGAGCAGCACAACCGCAAATAATCCGAAGTCGAAACGCTGCCAGATTTGACGGGTATTCATCATATCAGCCTCCCCGGTTTCAGGCTCGAAACCTCAACACCGTCAGCACCTTGAATGATCACCAGCCCGTTGTGCTTGCGCAGTTTCGGTGAGACCTCCACTTCCAAGCCAGCAAACATTACACGCCCTTTGTCAATTTTCAACAGCCGAACAAATCGGTCAGGGTCTGACGTGTCAATTTCAATTAATCCAAACAGTGTGCCCCACAAAACCAATGAACCCTTTACTTCCAGGCGTGCTCCAGCAGGAACATCACCGACCAACAGAAGATTTCCGTCACATTGGAAGTGTTCATCATCTTCCAGGCTCCTGGAAAGGCAAACAAAACCAGATACCTGATCTTCTGCTTCCTGAGGTTCTGCTTCTTTCTTATTAGGGTCTGGCAGGCTGGTGGGGAAACCGTGGTACTCCGCCGCTTCCCTGGTCATCTCTGAAGTGCTCAAGACCGTCCACAAGCAAACGCCTTCATCAGACAAAGCTTTGAGCAGTTTGAGAAGCTGCTCCTCGTTCCATTCGGTCGAGCCAACATCCAGCGCGATTCTTCCTCCCTTGAAAAAGCGTTCTTGCATCTGGATGCGACCAATTAACAGGTCCCGCTGTTGGTACCATGATTGCGCTGGAAGCGTAATTAATACACCTCCGTGGATCCCTCTAACCTGAATTTCTGCCTGCTGCATCACTTATTTTACCGCGTTGAGTCCTTCCAGCTCGGTGTCGATCTGTTTAAGTTCAAAATACGCATCAATGATCTTGCGAACTATCGGTCCTGAGACCGTTGACCCTTCGCGTCCATTATAAACAAAGGAGACCACCACAATTTCAGGATCATCGTATGGGGCATAGCCGGCGAACCAGGCATGTGAAGGCCAGGAACCCGGGATGCATAAACCTTCACGATTAGCCCAGTCGTCGCAATATTCTGCTGTTCCGGTTTTGCCGGCAATCTTATTTTGGTCACCTTCGTATTCGATCTTGGCGGTACCTTCGATGCTGGTAACCATCTGCATGCCTTCTTTTGCCAATTCGATCACCCATGGCTCGACCACTTTTACTTCACTGGTCTGGTTGTTACCCTCATAAGTGTGGATCATCGGGTCTTTGGTGATATCCCAGAGAACTTCAGGCTCAAACGATTGCACCACGTTGCCATCGGCATCAACAATTTTGCCGATCATACTCAATTGCATGTGTTGCCCACCATTCACGATTGTTGAAAAAGAATTCATTACCTGTACCGGGGTTGATAATACATAACCCTGTCCAACACCTGCTAGATAAGTGTCACCGGTAGCCCAGTTTTCACCCTGGTTCAGTCGTTTCCAGGTTGGGTTGGGCAGCAAGCCATCCGCTTCACCCGGCAATTCGATTCCGGTTAGCTGCCCATATCCAAGCGTCGCACCGTATTCGCTGATATTCCAGATGCCCAGCCCGCCATCTTCAACCTCGCCCGGATAGCCACCGCTGGTTTTATACCAGTAGATGTTGCAAGAGTAACCAATACCGTGTGTGTAGTCGACTAAACCGTGCCCGGCATCGTCGTGGCAATAGTAGCTTTGCTCGTGCCCAATATCGCTTTCATAAAACCGCTGACGAAGTGTGATCGTTGGCGTGCAGCTGATGGTTTGCTCTGGGGTCACCACGCCTTCATTAAGCACGCCCAATGCAGGCACCATTTTGAATACAGAACCGGGTGGGAGCTCTGAGGAAATCGCTTTGTTCAGGAGTGGTTTTGCTTCATCGATGCTGAGCTGCTCATAATAATAACCAGGAATAAACTGAGCCATGCGGTTGTTCTCGTAGTTTGGGTAAGAAACCATAAACAGCAATTCGCCTGTTCTGGGGTCCATGCCAATCTCTACTCCCGTGGTACTCATCACTTCTCCCCGCTCACGCATCCAGAAATCGTTCCAATATTTTAGTTGTTCAATCAGGGCTGCTCTCGCAGCGGTCTGCAATCGATAATCAATCGTCAGGTAGATATCCGCGCCAGGCACAGGCTCGATTGGCTCTTCAATATCACGGACAATCTCGCCGCCAACTGTAACCTCAACCACTCGGCGGCCATTGGTACCGGCAAGGATATCCTGCATGGAGTTTTCGATTCCCATATAACCGACCTTGTCACGCCCTGAGACAAAACCAAGATCAGTGTAATATTCGAGCAGCACTTCAGGGATAGGACCCAAAAATCCAATGATTTCTGCAGTCTGTTCGCCGGTCGGGTATTCTCTGATAGATTCAACTTCAATATCAATTCCCGGCCAGTCCATTTTCTTCTCTTCAATAATCATGGCAGTTTCTTTGGTCAGGTTGCACTTCAGCCGGGTAGGCTGGAATGGCCACAGACTCTCAGCAATTTCCACAATTTGAAAAATACCAAGGTCATTATAGCAAGGTGTAAAAGCACTGGCAGTCTGAGTGTTTACCTCACCCTGGTTTACCGGCAATTCGATAAGCTTGCTGAGTTCATCGAATATTTCGCGAATTTCACCTACTGAGTCTGGCAATTGTGCAGGGGTGATCGTAACGTTATATTGGGCTGTATTTCGCGCCAAAACAACGCCATTGCGATCATAAATCATCCCTCGTTGGGCGGGGATGCTGATTACCATTGTTCGGTTATCCTCTGCCTGGGCAACATAAGTCTCTCCCTGGAGGATTTGATAATTGAACAACTGCATACCATAATAAAGAAATACTGCGATAATCATCAGATAGACCCAGCGAAATCGAGCCATGTTAATGGTCGGTTTTTTATATTCCTGATTGTTCATGCTTCAACTCCTTTCGGAAAAGCATAGTGTGCAATCTCGCGTACAATCGCGTGAATTGGAATCGCGAGCAGCATATTAAGTAAAACAGAAGGCAGCGCCACCTGTACCAGCGCGTCGGTCAGATTGATGTCCACCCGCGTCACGTACAGATAAGCAATATGCAAAACAACCTGCAGAAGCGATGCCCCAAAAGTTAGTAAGAGCATGCCCAGCAGAGGAGATTGCATTAGTCTCGTCTGGAAGAGCCGGCTGGCTCGATAGACAAGCAGATAGACAAGTATCGGAAACACCGGCGGCAACGCTGACACGAATGCCACCATCCCAGCCATAATCAGCACCAGCAGCCAGAGGTGTTTGCTTCGGTCATGCAGACACCAGGCTACCACAAAAAGCAAAACGATATCAGCATTCCCCGAAAGGATCGTCCACTGACTAAATACGCTCATTTGTAGCATGGATGTCACCACGAATCCCGTGAATCCGATCAGATAAGACCACATACTCGCCTCACGGAACCAGTGGAGAAATATCCACCGTGTTGAAATTGCTGATCACCAGCACCGCGCTCAAATTGGTGAAGTCGACCACTGGTTGAACAGAACCAGTCTGGAAGAGGACATTTTGTTTCGACTGCATGGTCAGCACCTGCCCAACAAAAATGTTAGGGGGATACGTTCCGCCCAGCCCAGAGGTCATCAGGATATCGCCAATTTGCACCTCTGTATCCACAGGAACCATGTCGAGACTAATTTCACCAGTAACAGAGCCGCGCACCAAACCTTCAACGCCAGCGGTTTGAAGTTTCACGTTCACAGTCGAATTTGCGTCAGTGATTAATTGAATGCGGGCGGCATCCGAGATCAGGGCATCGATTCGTCCAACCAGCCCTTGCTGGGTCACCACCGGCATGCCATGACGCAAACCATCGTTACTGCCCTTGTCGATGATGATATATTGCAAAAAAGGGCTGATCTCGCGTCCAATTACGGTCGCGGCGATATACTCGTGTTCGGGATTGGTGCGCGCGAAATCGAGCAGCGTATAAAGGATATCCGATTGAGCAACATTCTCCTGAAGCGCCACAATCTCACTTTGCAGCATTGCCACCTCATTTTCGAGCCGGGCGTTTTCAGACCGCAGGGTTGCCATATCTCGCGGAGAGTTGAAAAAATCACTGAAGGCGAGGTAGCGCTGTGAAAGCCAGCTTTGTGCCGAAACAAAGGGACTGACAGAAAAGCTGAACAACGGCGTCAGGTACCCTGAGATTGCAAGGAAGAGGATCCCAGCCACAACAAGGATAATGACCAGGTTGCGTAAATTTTTTGGTGTTAAAAGTTTTGTAATCATAACTGGGTCAACCGGCTAACCGATCGAATAAATCAGGAGGATTGACTGTTGGAATACGGGTCCCGCTCAATGCCTACCAACAAGTTTTCGTACAGCTCCATATCGTCCAAAACCATGCCACAGCCTCGCGCCACGCAAGTCATCGGATCTTCCGCCACCCAAACCCGCACCTTGACTTCATTTGCCAGCCGGTCAGCCAGCCCCTGTAACTGGGCGCTACCACCAGCCAGGCAGATGCCGTTATCCATCAGGTCCGCCAAAATTTCTGGCGGCGATTCGTCTAACGCGTCTTTGATTGTGTCTATAATCACCTGGATTGAAGGAGCCAGCGCTTCGCGAATTTCCACCGAGGAAATTTCAATCGACTCGGGCAGCCCGGTGATCAGATTGCGACCACGGACGTCAACAGTTTTTTCTTCTTTGAGAGGATAGGCTGAACCGATAGCCATTTTGACTTTCTCTGCCATCTGTTCGCCCACATAAAGGTTATATTTACTGCGGACATATTCAATAACGTCCTGGTCGAGCTCATCACCAGCAACCCTGAGCGAGCGAGAGATGACCACACCACCCCCAGCGATTATCGCCACCTCGGTGGTGCCCCCGCCGATATCGACAATCATGTTACCGCTGTCTTCTTCGATGGGTAAACCCGCTCCGATTGCGGCGGCCGTTGGTTCGTGGATCATGAAAGCTTCCCGGGCACCAGCAGACATAGCGGCATCATAAACGGCGCGTTTTTCAACTTCAGTAGCACCGGAAGGAATGCCGACCACCACGCGTGAATAGGGAAACAACACGATACTGTTCTCGTGCGCGCGACTGATGAAGTACTCCAGCATCGCCTGGGTGATATCGTATTCAGAAATGACACCATCACGTAAAGGGCGCAGTGTGACCATATTTGCAGGCGTGCGTCCAACCATTGCCTTGGCAGCCGCGCCGATTTTTTCGGGTTCGCGGGTACGTTTATTAATCGCCACCCAGGAGGGCTCGTTGATGACGATGCCTTTCCCTCTGACATTAACCAAAGTATTCGCTGTGCCCAGGTCAATACCCAGATCCAGCGAGAGCAACCCCAGCAACCATTTGATTGGGTTGAAAAAAGCCAAATTTTATCTCCGTCTATTGAAGAGTCATCTTCAGTATCTGCGCCATATTATAACATAGAGCAAAATTTTAGATTGCTTCACAAAAGAGGTTCGCAATGACAGATATTGTGTCATCCCGAGCGCAGCATTGCCGTAGGGAACGCGGCTTGTCCCGTTCCGCTGCCTGCAAATTGGTTTTTTTCTCATGCGACTCCTGTCATTGCGAGCGCAGCGAAGCAATCTAAACTCTTGTCATCGCGAGGAGGGAACTAGCCTGTCTGTTCCTCCAACTTCATAACGTCATTATCTCGAGGTTGAGGCAGTCCTCAACTCTACAATTCAAATCCTGTCATTGCGAGCGCAGCGAAGCAATCTAAACTCTTGTCATCGCGAGTAGGGAACTGGACCTGCCTGTTCCTCCAACTTCATAACGTCATTATCTCGAGGTTGAGGCAGGCCTAACCGTACAAAATTCCTGTCATCGCGAGGAACGAAGCAATCTAAATTATTACCTATGAATACCAACTTCTTCATCGGGCTGTCATACCATGCAAACCGGCATGTTAAATTGCTTCACACTCGAAGAGCACTGCGTAAAATAGGTTCGCAATGACAGATATTGTGTCATCTCGAGCGTGGCTATACGCAGTACACAGAGTGAGGATCTTTTCCTGCTCCCAGCTCCCCGCTCCTCGTCTGCTACTCCATCTTCATAACGCCATTGTCTCGAGGTTGAGCCAAACGTCCCCATACACCACATTCGGGACGGCGTGGCAACCGTCCCCTACGCTGCGCTTTCATTCAGACAAAATAAACGAATTTTTCATATCGAGAATTGCTGGACATAATGAGAGTCAAGAATTCGAGTTACATTTTTGACCCCTGAATGATCGAAAGTAGAACTAACCCATTTCGCGCCATCGCCACCCACCCACAAATGCCTCGTATCTTCAAGTTTATACCTGGCATACAGATGTTCCCTGAACACAATCTGCCTCCCGGTTGTTTTTTCCTACCCATTCTCTGTGGTGAAGGATATACTATGTTGGTCTGGTACAGTCATTGGAAGTTTCTTTCTTTTCGTTTTTTGCTAAAACATATTGTATTGGAACTTCCTCTTTTTTTCCTTGACAATGGACTTTTGAAACGCATACAAAATCAAGTCAAATAAGGAAGATCTGGAATATCTAAGTTACAATACATCAAATCGCACCTTAAAAATTAGATATTTCAATCGGCGTCCATCTGGCTGCAGCGTTGACTACGGACATATCTGCTGGATGGATTGTCGGTGGGGCGGTTGCCGGAGGTGTGTTAGGCGGCACGGGATTCGCTGCTTTATCTCACTTCGGCATAATACCAGCTGATTCTGTGACAACTGCAACAGGTTCAAGTCTGTGTACAGACGGGGATTGTACGAATGAAGTTCAAATTGCAAAGCAAGTTGTTGAAGAAGGGTTTGAAAAAACGTCTCAATCTATCCAAACCGGCACCAATACCGTATATAGATTAGTCGAAAATGGCATCACTAAATATGTTGGCATTACGAATAATTTTGGAAGACGTTTTCTCGAACATTTAAGTACTCATAATTGGCGAGTTGAACCAATTGATGGATTAGAACAGCTATCTAGATTTGACGCTAGAGCTGTCGAACAAGTTCTCATCGAACATTTTGGACTACCAAATCTTTACAACCAAATTAATAGCATATCAAATTCTAACTCAATTTATTCAACAGCAGTACAAAGAGGGAGAGACATTCTTAACGCACTCCATCTGCTAAAGTAAGAAGGAATAAATGACAATCAACGAAATCAAAAGATTTGTTTTAAAAAACGGAGACATCCTACTAATTCCGTTAACAGAAGAAAAAGCAGCGATAGGTCAGATAATTTATTGGAACATCGAACCAAAACCATTACTTAATCCTCTATTAAAAATAGTAAATGGCATATATGACATAAAAACACTGGACTTAAGTACGGTTGATATATCCAATGAACTTTTCCCCCCTATTGCTACAGGAGTTCGTGCAGCTATTCGCTCCGGAATGTGGAAAATAATTGGAAATTTGCCAACTGGATCAGTGCCCTACCCGACTTTTGTTTCGACTTTTTACCGTGATGATGGAACAGCAAGGGATTGGTGGATTACTGATGGTGATGGCTCACGGTCGGTTGGTCTTAAGCTCCCCAATGAATATAAAAATTGCGAATTTAAGGTTGTACTTAATCCACCGGATGTCGTTGAACGAATAATCACTGGCAAAGTTACATTCCCTTATGGAGACTTAATTAAATACAACAGATTTACTCCCATTGCAAATTCGACATTAACCTCCAAAGAGGACAAGGATACCTTTACTAAAAATGGGTCAATATAAAGGAATTTGAAAAGAACGAGAAAATAACATGAATGTTGGAGGTATGGTGACCTGCTCCCAATAACTGTAACAGATGAAATGTTAGTCGCGTAGATTAGAAACGGAGCGACGACATGAAGAAACAGTTTACATTGGACTGGTGCGGTAAAGTGGGCACAAGGAATGTCTTAGTTGGATAATAATTATCTAACAAGAGAAAGACAGTGACAAACCCAAAAAAACAAACACTACCCAAAAGAATAAAGATCGAACCGCTCGAAATGCTGCGAACTTCCGGCAAATCGATGGCTCAGATAGAACGCGAACTTGGGATCAGCCCAAACCTGCTTTCCAGATGGAAAGCCAGGCATGATATTGCGTTTGATGATCTGGCAAACAAAGCGCTCTTTTGCTAAAACATATTGTATTGGAACTTCCTCTTTTTTTCCTTGATTACGGACTCTTCAAACGCACATTGCTGCAAGCTTTCGTGAAATGTGGTCAGCTGCCGCATGTTATAATTTGTCAATAAACGAAATACCAACACGGAGACCTATGAACGAAACATTCAGCCTCTACAGACTGCAGCAGCTCGATTCACAACGGGTCCAACGACTCAAACGCATCAAACAAATCGACAAAATTATCGCCTCCGACATAGCCCTGCTGAGAGCCCAATCCGTCGTTCGGAAAGCCATGGAAGCTCTGGCAGAAAACGAGCAAATGCTCCAGGAAAACTCACGGAAACTGGATGAGAAAGTGCTGAAACGCAAACTTACACAAGCAAAACTTTTTGGCGGTAAAATCAGCGCCACAAAAGAATTACAGGACCTCCAGGCAGAAAGTGAAGCGCTTGCCCGGGCGATCAAAGTTCTCGAAGAAGAAGAAATGAACCTGTTTGTAGTAAACGAAGCCAGGCAGTCAACCAAAGCCAAGGCGGAAACCGAATTACAAAACATACGAAATCAAAAAGCGTCAGAAAACTCGAAGCTGCTTGGCGAGCGAGAGAACTTGAAAGCTCAGCTTCCGAAAATTAACTCCCAGCGTGAAGCCTTACATGCCCAACTCAGCCCGGAAGTTTTGGAAGAATATACTACGCTGTTCAAAAGTAAGGGTGGTGTGGCAGTCGCCGAGATTTTCGACGGTGGATGTCGGGTTTGCGGTGTTGACCTCTCACCGACAGAAGTGCAGCAGGCTTCCAATCCAAACGTGATTATCAAATGCAAGAGCTGCGGAAGAATCCTTTATAAGATTTAGCCCCTGATGGGGCATAGGCTCCAGTCCTATTACTTTTTTTGCACATGATCTCGGTGCCTGCATCTTCCAGGCTGGCTATCAAATTAACTGCGCTAATAAACGTGTCAGGAGTATCTCGATTAAATTGACCGCCACAATCGCAATCGCCGGTGTGAAATCGATTCCATTCAAGGGTTTAATAAAGCGACGAAATGGGCTTAATATTGGGTCAACAATCCTGGTAATGCCGAGGCGTAACGGTCGGTCACTCGACATAAACATCGATAATACCACGTGCAGGATGAGTAAAAAGACGGTCGTTCTGGCAAAAATTTGAACAAATAAAATCACAAATTCCATAATTCCTCAAATTGAATAATCGCGAGGACCTAATAAGCGCTCGCCAATACGCACAATCGTAGACCCTTCTTCGATTGCAACTTCGAAATCTGCCGAGGTGCCAGCAGAAAGTTGTGTCAACCTTGCTCCCGCCACCGCATCTGCAAGGAAAGTACTCAGTTTTTTTAGTTTTTGGAAATAAGGTCTGCTTTCTTGTGGGTCAGCAAACAACGGAGGCATACCCATCAAGCCTACCAGGTTAATTTTGGGCAATTCGATTAATTGCTTCACAACGATAATCAACTCTTCCCAATCCTCTTGAGTGGCAGTCAGAAACCCACTTTTCGAGCCTTCATCACCGATGTTGACCTCCAAAAACACGTCGAGGGGTGGCAAATTGCCTGGTCTGTGTCGGCTGAGTAACTGTGCCAAATTGATCGAATCCAGCGAGTGCACCGTATGGAAGCTTTCAGCCACCTGGCGCGCCTTTCGGCTCTGAATATGCCCGACCATATCCCAGCGCACATCAGCCTTTCCTTGAAAATGCTCAATCTTTGGCAGGGCTTCCTGAACATAACTTTCACCGAAAACCATTTGCCCGCACCTGTATGCGGCTTCGATCACCTCAACCGGTTGGCGTTTACTGACCGCCAAAACGGTGATTTCATCAGCATTCCTGCCACTTCGCATGGCAGCTCGTGTGACAATCTCGTTGATCTCATCCAGGTTTTTTTGGATACGAATCTGCAGCTCATTCTCCATCTTTACAGTTTTCTCCTTTCGGAGTCAGACTAATCGCAACAGCAAATCTGCCGGTCAAGCCCTTCTCTTTTCGATAAGAATACCATTCGTGCAGGTTTTCAGCGGTGCAAATACCAGCCTGCTCGATATGTTGAACGCCAGCATTTCTTAAGCTCCACTCGTTGGCAGCCCACAGGTCCAGATAATTGCCCTGGGCCGATTCTGAAATAATTTCGTTCGCTTTTTCTCCCCACTTGCGATAATACTGAGAGCGCACGTCTTTACCAACCTGGTAGCAGTTACCGCAGATTGAAGGTCCGATTCCTACGCGCAAGTCTGCTGGGTCGCAGCCATAATTTTCGACAGCTTTTTTGACCGCGAGTGCGCCTACTTCGATCAAAGTTCCCTGCCAGCCGGCATGCACAAGGCCCACCACCTTCTTTACGGGGTCGTGGATCAGGATGGGAACGCAATCTGCAAACCGCATCATAAGCGTGACTTCTGAATTTTGTGTAAATATACCATCGCCTGGTTGATGTTTTTGGCTCTCGGGGCGAGGCATATCGGTGAAGTGAATTGTGTCCCCATGCACCTGCCAGACATCGAAACGGCTTTCGAAGGGCATGCCAAAATTTTCGAACAAGCGCAGGTGGTTCTCACGGACGTGCTCCGGGTTGTCACCATTTGTCCCCCCAAGGTTGAGTTGGCTGAAATGACCTTCCGAGACGCCGCCGAGGCGGGTATAGATGGCGTGGTTGACCAGGGCAGGGTCAAAGCTCTCAAAGTGATAGCTGACCAGTCCGCGGTTCCCTCTCCGAATCATCCTAAACTTGACCTCCTGGTGGTTTCTTTTCGTTGATCACTTCTTCGATCGATGGAAGCCCAAACCAACCAGAAAACCAACCAAACATGGCGCCGGTCAATACCCGCAGGAACGGCGTGCTTTCACGCATGGCAAACCACTGCAGCGACGGGAGATCCATCTGGCTGATCAGTTGGGAGGCGCCGTCTAATCCCATGGGACCCAACGCCAGCAGCAGCCACGCGAACCAGGGCAAGGGCTTGATCTTTCGTTTGGAAAATGCAAAGATCAATCCAAATAGCAGCAGGCTGGCATAGATCGCCAGGTCACGCTGACACAGTGCCGTTTTATAACCCATTTGCTCGTTCCCGCGAAACGCGGCGGCAGCGGCGAGGTCTTCACCATCGAAACCACTTGCTTCTTCATAGGTAATCAGCCCATCAATGCCGGCAAGTTCCCGTGGATAAGCCAACTGCTCACCAAAGAAAAAGAAAGAGCGGAAGGCAAGCTGGTGGCAATACGGTCTGTAGAACCGATAGATAGCGTCCGCGCTGCCAGTTTGACCGGTTTTCATCAATACCGGTGCCAGCAGCGGAAGAAACAGATAAATTGCCAGAAGTGTGTTGATCAACCCAAGGTAATGACGGCTAAGCCACGAACCGACCCTGCTGCTGAGGCTAATTTCCCCTGCAGTATCTGGGGGTATAGTTTCTGGGGTGGTCATTGCTTTCTGTTATCTTTCGATAACCTGGACGAAAGTTGACTGAGCGCTTCCAGAAACGGTCAATTCACCCGGATAATAACCGACCTGTGGATTTATCCAACGCCAGATCCATTTGGCATCGTGGGGCAGAAGGTTGATACAACCATTCGAGAGCGGATTAATGAAATCGTTGTGCCAATAAGCTGTGTGAATCGCCTGCCCTTCCGGATGGAAAATGGTCGTCCAGGCGACGCCAGGCAAGTCGTAGCCTTCGTCACCGTAAGCGCTCATATGCAGGGACATCAATTTCCGCCAAACCGGGGTGGTCCCGACCGGTGTGAGCCTTTTGCCTTCTTTAAACCATCCAGTCGAAGTTTCGCTAAAATAAACTTCCCGTGAACCTTCGAAACATTGCACTGTCTGGTAATCCAGGTTAATCAAAACTTTTTTGTCACCGACATCGGGGTGAATCGGCGCAACTTCTTCTTCGCTGATAGGACGACAGGCACGCGCATCTACCCAGTAGTTGTCTGGTGCGGCGCCATATTTTTCACTTAACAGATATTGGGTCTGCCCGTCTCTCATGCGGATATCGGATGCCCAATACACCTGGCTGTAATACAGAAAAGGAGAGCCAAAACGGCTCTTAATCCAGTGCGAAGCGTTGTCCCATGAGCCAGAGTATTCTATGCCTACTTTTGGGACCGAGACCTCCACCCACATTCCGGGACGCCCCTCGTTGTCCAGCGGCATCGCGCTGATGGGCTGGTTAGGCATGTTCTTGACTGGTTGCACAAAGATTGCATTGATAAAGCCGTCAGGGGTTTCATACCAGCGCTGTTTGTAACGGTTAGGGTCGAGCTGATTGGCGATAACCACCTGCTTCACCTCAAGGATGTCGTCTCGCCAAACGCCCTTGGTAACTGGGGCATTGAAGTTGGGCTCTGAGCGCAGCTCAAAGTATGTGCCTATATCGCCTAAAACCCTGCCAAGGTTAGCGCCAACGGGCCACTCCTGCAGCAGCATGGCTGCCGAGGTTTTGCGGGCAGGCAGCAGCAGAGAGCCAGCTGCCAGTCCGGTCAGTTTTAGGAAATCACGTCTACTGATATTTGCGTTTAGATTCATGGTGTTATTATACAAAGCCTCTCGAAAAGCACAAACCTGGGTAAAACCCTTTGGTCTCGCTTACCAACCATCTTTACGGGCGCGTTCACGCTCGATATCGCGTTCTTTGATACTATCACGCTTATCGTATTGTTTCTTCCCCTTTGCCAACCCAACTTCAACTTTTGCTTTGCCAGCTTTCAGGTAGACACGGGTCGGAATTAGGGTCATACCTTTGATACGGACCTCATCAAAAAGTTTGCGGATCTCTTTTTTGTGCATTAACAACTTACGGTCTCGTTTCGGGTCGTGCTGAGAGGTGCCGGCTTGTTCGTATGGGGCAATATGTGCGCCCACCAGCCAGATTTCTTGTCCATTCGTACGGATGTAAGCCTCTTGAAGAGAGATCTGCCCTCTGCGGATGGATTTTATCTCGCTGCCCTTTAATACGATGCCAGCCTCGAAAGTCTCCTGGATGAAGTATTCGAAGCGCGCTTTTTTATTTGTTGATACAACCTTGATGTCCATTGCCTGTAATTTTAACATACATCTTTGGTCTGCAGACACAGCAACGCTCATTGTGAAAATGAAGAATGTTTTTTCCCAAATAAAGTGCAAAACCGAGATTTAAACAAGCGTAGGGGCACGTCCCGATCCTGAGCGCTCAATGACCGCTTACACAGTCAGACCTGCCCAGCTCAAGAACCGCGACCATGCGTTGAAAACCGATTAGCCGTGAATTCTGCATTTTAGATCAAAATGTTTCCATATTTAAAATTGTTGCTGTAGACAAAATGTCTGTTTCAAAAGCCCGTGATCTACGATGAAAGAGGAAGATCATCATGAATTATAGCCTTGAACAAGCTGGCAAAAGGGGTTGAGGTTTTGCCAGTTTTCAAGATTGTGAAACTCGCTTTAGGG
>JAAYZW010000172.1 GCA_012514645.1 Chloroflexota bacterium | reverse complement strand
GGACAGCTGGTGCACAAAGGTGATGTGATTGTTGATTCGTCTTCCACCCAGGACGGAAAACTGGCGCTCGGGCAGAACGTTTTGATCGCCTTCCTGCCTTGGGAAGGGTTCAACTTTGAAGACGCCATCCTGATTTCGGAGCGCCTGGTTGAAGATGACCGTTATACCAGCATTCATATCGAAAAATACGAAGTGGAAGCCCGCGATACCAAGTTGGGTCCCGAAGAGATTACCCGTGAAATTCCGAACATCGGTGAAGACACGATCCGTGACCTTGACGAGACTGGCATTATTCGCATTGGCGCCGAGGTTGGACCAAACGAGATTTTGGTTGGCAAAATCACACCAAAGGGTGAAAAAGAGCTGACCCCCGAAGAGCGCCTTTTGCGAGCTATTTTCGGCGAAAAATCTCGTGATGTCAAAGACACCTCCCTGCGCATGCCCCACGGCGAGCGCGGAATTGTCGTCGACGTAAAAGTCTTTACCCGCGAAGAAAGCAGCGACCTGAACGCCGGCGTCGACAAGATGGTGCGCGTTTCAGTTGCCCAGCGCCGCAAGATTACTGCTGGCGATAAGATGGCAGGTCGCCATGGTAACAAAGGCTGTGTCTCGATGGTGCTGCCGGTCGAGGATATGCCCTTCCTGGAAGATGGCACCCCAATCGATATTATTCTCAACCCCCTGGGCATTCCCGGTCGTATGAACATCGGTCAGGTGCTTGAGGCTGAACTCGGTTGGGCTGCACAGAGTCTTGGCTTCCGCGCGATCACTCCTGTTTTTGATGGTGCTACCGAGGCTGAAATTGAGGCCGAACTGGTGCGCGCATGGATGATTGACGAAGCCTGGCGCGTGACCGCTGAAAAGGGTTTCGAATGGCTGGAAGATATCGAATATGATCCAGAGATGATCGAAGACGATAATGAAGTCAGGCTGCTCTACCTGGAAGAACAACTCGCCGGTCGCGATGTCGACTTGTTTGAAATCAAAGAAAACGAAGTGCTCGCCCGCCGGACGGCTTTGAATGTGTGGCTGGAGAGTAAGGGCTTTGACCCTGAAACTATCACATCGTTCCCCGGTGAGGAAGTTTCGGTACCTGAACGTAAGACCAGGGATGACGCTGCCGTAAGGGCAGGTCTTCTGATCTGGGCAGAGAAATACGTTGACGAGATCGCTAATGAAGATGATCGTCCTGAGATCAGCCATGATTTTGATCGTGATGAGGTCGAAGAAGCTGCCAGAAAAGTGATGATGGAAACCGGCAGACCGATGCCGAACCTTGGCAAGCAGTTGCTGCGGGATGGTCGTACCGGTGACCGCTATGACCAACCGGTGACGATTGGCGTGATGAGCATGTTGAAGCTTCACCACCTGGTCGAAGACAAAGTGCACGCCCGTTCGACCGGACCTTACAGCTTGGTGACCCAGCAACCGCTTGGAGGTAAGGCGCAATTTGGCGGTCAGCGTTTTGGAGAGATGGAAGTGTGGGCACTGGAAGCTTATGGCGCCGCCTATACGCTGCAGGAGATGCTGACGGTCAAGTCTGACGATGTCGCCGGCAGAACCGCTACTTACGAATCGATTGTCGAACGGAAACCGATTGAAGCCCCCGGTATTCCGGCTGCCTTCCGCGTGCTCGTAAAAGAGCTGCAATCGCTCAGCCTGGCGGTGGAAGCGATCATGGAAGACGGCGAGATTGTAAAGTTTGGCAAAGATGAAGAACGCAGTCAGCGTCAGCGTATTCCAACCGGTCTGATGGACCAGGGCGGAGACATTTTTACGAAGCTTGGCAGCTTCTGAAATGATCAAGATTGGGCAGGCAGAACCTCAAATTGCGCTTGACGTTTGTGTAAAAGGCGTGATAGAATAACTGCTCATTCCTGGCAGGCAGGAAGAATTCTTTATGCCTGCCGTTATATTGGCTAATAGGGCCATCAAACTCATCGATGGCCTTGTTTATTGAATAATTGAAAGTTTTAGGTAGTACGGAGGCAAAAACGTGCCAACAATAAACCAACTGGTTAGAAAAGGTCGCAAGACAAAACAACAAAAAAGCAAGTCACCCGCCTTGCAGTATACTTTGAATTCGGAAAAACAACGC
>JAAYZW010000171.1 GCA_012514645.1 Chloroflexota bacterium | reverse complement strand
GTTCCGCACATCAAGGGAATGGGACAAGCCACATTCCCTACAAACCATTCGCTACGCTCAGAATGATGGGTGGCGGTTACACAACCACGTTCACCAACCGACCTGGCACGACGATGACCTTGCGCACAGGGCGACCTTCGAGGGCTTGCGTGACGTTCTCGCTTGCCAGCGCCAGGCGTTCAGCCTCTTCGTCACTAATGCCAGGCTCAACTACAATTCGGTCACGCAGCTTGCCATTCACCTGTACGATCAGGGTAATCATTTCGTCTTTGGCAGCTTCCTCATCCACCTCGGGCCAAGGCTGGGTATGTATTGAATAGGGCTTGCCCAGGCGTTCCCACAACTCCTCAGCGATATGCGGGCAGACCGGCGCCAACATGTGCAGATAGATATCGACAACCTCATTCCATTCTTCCGAACCAAACGCGCCGACGTTCTTGGCACGACCCATTTCGTTTAGCAATTCCATCAGGCTGGAGACGATCGTGTTGAATTCAAAATTCTCAAAATCGTAAGTCACCCTTCTTAGTGTCTGGTGAGCTTTGCGGCGCAGGGCTCTCAAAACGTCTTCGTCTGCTTTGCCATAAGCCGGTTCCAGCAGCATGTGCCACACTCTTCTCAACCAGCGGCTATTGCCCTCGATGCCGGCGCTGGACCATGGTCCGCCCAGTTCCCAACGGCAGAAGAAAATGATATATGCCCGGACGGTGTCCGCTCCATATCGCGCGACAAGATCATCAGGGTTGACCACGTTTCCGCGGCTCTTGCTCATCTTTTCACCGTCTTCGCCCAAAACCATGCCCTGGTTGCGCAGCTGGAGCATGGGCTCGTTGCCACTGGTGATGCCGCAATCGCGTGCCGCTTTGTGGAAAAAGCGCGTGTAGATCAGGTGCATGGTGGCATGCTCTGAGCCGCCGGTATAAGTATTGACCGGCATCCAGAAGTTGTACTGCTCCGGGTCAAAGGGACCCTGATCATAATCAGGGCTCAGGTAGCGCAGGTGGTACCAGCTGGAATCCATGAAGGTGTCCATGGTGTCGGTTTCGCGCTCGGCTGGCTCGCCGCAAACCGGGCAGGAGGTGAAGCGCCAGGTGGGGTGCAGCTTGAGCGGACTTTCGCCGGTCGGCAGCCATTCCACATCATCGGGCAGCAAAACCGGCAGCTGGTCGTCTGGCACGGGTACTGCCCCACAGGTTTGGCAATAAATGATCGGGATCGGCGCCCCCCAATAACGCTGGCGGCTGACCAGCCAGTCGTGCAGCCGGTAGTTGACAGTTTCTTTCCCAACACCAATTTCCTCGATATAGCGACTGGCAGCTTCGAAGCTCTCATCTTCAGGCGTACCGGTTAGCGGTCCTGAGTTGACCATCGAGCCGTGGGCTTCCACTGCTTCGGTCATTTCTTCAGGGAAGACCATTTCCTGACCGTTCGGATGAATAACGACCTTAATGGACAGGTCAAACTGGCGCGCAAACTCGAAGTCACGCTGATCGTGAGCGGGAACAGCCATAATCGCACCAGACCCATAAGACATGAGCACATAATCTGCGATCCAGATGGGGATATGTTCGCCAGAAACCGGATTTATGGCGTAGCAACCGGTGAACACACCGGTTTTTTCACGAGTAACTGATTCGCGTTGGATGTCAGACTGGCGTTTGGCTTGCTCCTGGTAAGCACGCACTTCGTCTGCTTGTGCCGGCGTGGTGATCTTTTCCACTAGTGGATGCTCAGGTGACAGCGCCATATAAGTGACACCCCATAGTGTGTCCGGGCGGGTGGTGAAGACTTCGATCGGGTCGCCAGCTTCAGTTTTAAAGACCACGGAAGCACCGCGCGACTTGCCAATCCACTTGCGCTGCAGAGTTTTGATCATCTCTGGCCAGTCGAGCCCTTCGAAATTGAGAAGTTCTTCGGTGTAGTTGGAGGTGCGGAAGAACCATTGTTTCAGGTCTTTGCGGATAACAGGCGTGCCGCAGCGCTCGCAATGACGGTCTTCACCGTGCACCTGCTCGCGCGCCAGGGTGGTGTTGCAGCTGGGGCAAAAATCGACCGGCGAGAATTTTTGGTATGCCAGGTTGTTTTTGTAAAACTGGTTGAAGAACCACTGCGTCCAGCGATAATATTTCGGATCGGCGGTGATAATCTCTGAGCGCCAGTCGAAGCTGTTGCCCATCGATTTCAGCTGTTGACGCATGTGCTCAATGTTCGCGTAGGTCCATTTTCCAGGATGGATGTTGTGCTTGATGGCGGCGTTTTCAGCCGGCAGACCAAAAGCGTCGAAACCGATCGGAAAGAAGACGTTATAGCCTTGCATGCGCTTGAAACGTGCGCGCGCATCTGGCGGCGTCATTGCATACCAGTGACCGATATGCAGGTCGCCACTGGGGTAGGGCAACATGGTAAGCGCGTAATGTTTGGTGAGGTCCGGATTGCGATCGGGCTGGTAGAGCTCGTCTTCTGCCCAGCGGGCTTGCCATTTGGTCTCGATTTCTTCGGGCTTATATATCGGTATACTGGTTGGGTCGATCATGTTTGCTCCTGTTAAATAAAAAATCCCTGCTTGCAGGGACGAAATTGCTCTCGCGGTACCACCCTGCTTCCCATCACCAGGATGAGCAGCTCATGGAGACGATAACGGGTCTGACCGTCTGTGGCTAAAGGGCATCACCACAGCCACGCTCCGATCTTTTCGGGAACGTCCATCGGGCATTCCGTTCCAATCGAAGAAACAGGTGAGTGGGGTCTGGAGCGCTCCGCGGGCACTGGCAGTCTTTCAGCAAATCGGCTGCTCTCTGGCGGATGACCTGTGGTCTGCTATCGTGTTGTGCTGGATGATTATAGCATGATTAAAGAGGAAGCAAGTAATCAAATAGAAGGATTCAGTAATTCTGAAAAATTTGGAATGGCAGTTAATTTTCGCTTTTCAATGGCAGTCTGCAGTTCTTGACCGGGGAGGTCTGACGATGTAAGCTGTTATTGAATGCTCACGATTGGGACCTCCCCGTACGCTTATTTATATGTAGATAGCTTTAGCGAATTACATCGGGCTGGGTCCGCCAGAAACGATTTGCACTGATCTGCTCGTTTGATCCGGAATACTTCGATTTTTCGATAAACATGCGTATGTAAAGGAAAACCAACCGGGTTGTGATGTATACTCAATATAGCACGATGACTAAAAGCGCGGACCTCTTGCGCTGTATTAATATGTAAATTCATAAGAAAGGAATCGATATGCATAATTTCAGACAAATTACCGAAAACCTTTACAATGTAGGTGCCAACGATCGGCGCATCAGGATGTTTGAGAATGCCCACCCCGTTCCGAGGGGAATGTCTTATAACTCTTTCCTGCTCATGGATGAAAAGACAGTTCTTTTAGATGGTGTCGACTCTGCGATTATCGAACAATTTTGGCAAAATCTTGAAGCCGTGCTTAATGGTCGCGAGCTGGATTACCTGGTAATCAACCACATCGAGCCCGATCATTGTCACCCATATCTCCAATTGCTTCGGCGTTTCCCCGGGCTAACCATCGTTTCCAATAAAAAAGCCCTGACAATGCTCACCCAGTTTTATGATGTCGACCTGGGAGGGCGCACGCTTGAAGTCGCCGAAGGTGACAACCTGAAAACAGGTAAGCACAACCTCACATTCTACATGGCGCCGATGGTGCACTGGCCTGAAGTGATGGTGACCTACGATACCACCAGCAAAATCCTATTCTGTGCAGACGCATTTGGCACCTTTGGTCCCACCGATGGAAAAATGTATGCCGATGAGTATTTGTTTGAAGAAGAATACCTGCCCGAAGTACGCCGCTATTATGCCAGCATTATTGGAAAGTATGGACGAAATGTGAATAACTTGTTCGACAAGATCGCCGACCTGGAAATCAGCAAGTTCTGTACGCTGCACGGACCAATCTGGCGCAAGGATTTGCACCTGATCCTGAATAAATACAAGTTGTGGGCTTCATACACACCCGAACAACCGGGCGTGGTGATCGCCTATGGAACAATTTATGGCAACACCGCGCTGGTAGCCGAAATTTTGGCAAACAAGCTGGCTGATGCCGGTGTTGAGAATGTCCGTGTTTATGATGTTGCTGCCACTGACCCATCGTATATTTTGGCAGACTGCTTCCGCTTCGATAGGCTGGTGTTTGCTTCGGCGACTTTTAATGCTGAGCTCTTCCCGTTCATGGAAACGCTGTTGCTTGGTTTGAAAAACCACAACCTGACCAACCGCACTGTTGCCTTGATCGAAAACGGCAGCTGGGCTATCTCGAGCGGCAAGAAAATGCGCGAGATTTTGGAGCAAATGAAGGGTCTGAATATCCTTGAGCCAACCCTGACCTTCAAATCTTCCCCCAAGGATGTCGATATTGAGGCGCTGGACGAGATGGTCAAAGCCCTCATGGCAGTGTAATTTTTTGTATTTTGAATTTGAAGGGTGACTTTCGACGGTCACCCTCTTTAATTGGGCGTCTGATTTGATGTAGGGGTACCTGCCATGGCACTCGCACGAGACGGCAAAGCAATCCCCGCATAAAAAAACCGTCCCAGCCTTTCTGGGTAAAATAAACTCCAAGAACGATGATTCGGAGAGGTGGTATGGACATTAAGACAACCGTTGAAAAACAACGCGAATACTACAAGAGTTGCGTGACGAGGGGTTATGCCTTTCGCCTGGAAGCCTTGAAAAAGCTGCAGCAAGCGATTCGCGATTACGAAACCAAAATTAGTGATGCCCTGCTCTCAGACCTGGGCAAGCAGCCCTTCGAGAGCTATATGGCAGAAATCGGCATGGTGCTGGACGAAGTACGCTACCACATTCGCCACCTGAAAGGCTGGATGCGCGATAAGCGCGTGCCTACCCCGCTGGCGCAGTTCCACGCGGTCAGTTTTATCTCCCCCGAGCCCTATGGTGTCGCGCTGATTATGGCTCCCTGGAATTACCCAATTCTACTTAGCCTGGACCCTTTGATCGGGGCGATCTCAGCGGGCAATTGTGCCGTGGTCAAACCCAGTGCCTACGCCCCGGCGACCAGCCAGGCAATTGCGGACCTCATCGCAGAAATTTATCCACCCGAGTTTGTCAGTGTGATTCAGGGCGGAAGGCAAGAAAATGCAGATCTTCTTGAACAGAAGTTCGACTATATATTCTTTACCGGTTCGGTGGGGGTTGGCAAGGTGGTGATGCAAGCCGCGGCAAAACACCTCACCCCGGTCACACTCGAATTGGGTGGTAAGAGCCCTGCGATCGTGGATGCCAGCGCAGACTTGAAGCTGGCAGCGAAACGGATCGCCTTCGGTAAGCTGCTTAACGGCGGGCAGACCTGTGTAGCGCCGGATTATGTCTTGATTGAAGAAAGCGTCCGGGATGAGCTTATTCAGAATTTCCGCGAAGTTTTGTCAGAAAAATTCCCAGATGGTGATTATGACAATCATGCACATATTGTCAATGACCGCCATTACGAGGACAAAAAAGCGCTCCTGGAAGGGCAGACGATCGCCTTTGGCGGCGATTTTGATGACACGAAACGCAAGATCGAACCGACCGTGCTGATTGATGTGGATCCAGACTCACCTGTGATGCAGGAAGAGATATTTGGTCCGATTTTGCCGGTTTTGACCTGGAAGACGCTGGCGGAGGCGACCGAATTTGTCCGCTCGAGACCGAAACCATTGGCGCTGTACTTATTTACAGAAAACCGCCAGGTGGAAGAAAGCGTTTTAAGCACATGTTCGTTCGGCGGTGGCTGCATCAATGACACTGTGATTCACCTGGCGACGCCACATATGGGCTTTGGTGGTGTGGGGAAATCGGGCATGGGCAGCTACCATGGCAAACGCAGCTTTGATACTTTCAGCCACTATCGCAGTATCGTGCGCAAGTCGACCTGGCTGGACCTGCCGTTTCGCTACCATCCTTATACTGACCAGAAATTCAATCTGATACGAAGGTTTCTGAAGTAAGCCAACAACCTTCTGTTTGCGATGCATACAGGCAGTCACTTTTACGATTGTCCATCTCACCTCCGCTGCGAGGAACCAGTCTTAGGTTGGGATTCGTGCTCAAATGGAGAGGAGTTAACGAAAAAGCAGCCCGAAAGCTGCTTTGAGTGGACCCAGAGAGATTCGAACTCTCGACCTTCTCAATGCCATTGAGACGCGCTCCCAACTGCGCTATGGGCCCTTGTTTATTTGTTCTTTTGTTTCCCATAGCGCTCCCAATTCCCCCGGGAGGGGACTGCGTGCGTATGGGCCTCTGCATATATATTATTTGTTCCCCATGGCGCTCCCAATTCCCCCGGGAGGGGACTGCGTGCGTATGGGCACTTGATTCCTTATTCTTTTATTGATATGGACCTGGAGGGATTCGAACCCTCGACCTCTTCAGTGCGATTGAAGCGCGCTCCCAACTGCGCTACAGGCCCGTACTCCATCCAGATTTCAAGAATAAACATTTTAATGGTTCGAGGCAGGAATGTCAAGCTTTTTTTGTCCGGTTGTTATTAGTCAGCGAAAATGTCACCCCCTGATTCACCAGCAATAAAAAAGCCAACTCATTGAGCTGGCTTTGGTCTGAAACGGGGTGTCTTAGGCGCCGGTATTGGTGACGGATGTCTTTTGCTTCTTTTCATCCTTCGCTTTGCGCTTTTCTTTAACGGACAACTTGGGTTTTTTGCGTTCTTCTTTTCCTGCTTTATCCTTTGATGCCATGGTAGCCTCCTTAATTGCATTGGGTTACGCTTCTATTATAGCCGATTCTCCCAAAGGCAAAAATAATTGCGGTAAGAAATCAGTAATTCTCAATGTGAATGTGTTTAGATCTAAAACGCAAAATGCAGGGGTAATCGGACTCGGAAACGGTAGAGGTGGGTTCGTTCAGGACGTGAGCAGGGAACATCTGTAGCGGAGACCTGCCCGTTCGGTTGGAAATTGCTTGTCAAAACCGCAAGCTTGGTTCTGTAGGGCGAGATTGAGGAGGTTGTGGCGTTGGTATGCAGGTGATATTGTCCCTCCTCAATCCGCCGATATCAATGATCACACACACATCGGCAGATTGGAGGCGCGATACGCTCTTGTCAATGGAATCATCCGGCACATCCAATCTCGCCCTACGGCTGCTCGCGGAACGGCGTGGCAGCTGTCCCCTACACGCAGAATTAATTCGTACCGGCTTGGCAGCGGCGGGTCTGGCTAATTGTGTGGTGATTGTGCGTTCGTGATTGAGACCTTCCCCTATGTTTGTGTGCACGCCTTTACCGCTCATATAGTCAGACCTCCCCCGCTCAATCACAGCGGACAGGCATTGAAAACCG
>JAAYZW010000170.1 GCA_012514645.1 Chloroflexota bacterium | reverse complement strand
GACGTGCTCAACGTGGAGCCAATCAGAGAATTGATCCAGGAAGTATTCAACCGCCATATCATCCATGCCCCCGGCATGCAGCGGCTGCGCGAACTGACCGATAAGCCGATTTTGCCCACCCCGGGTGCGGTTTTGAAGGGCGCCATATTGTTTGCTGAAGAACTGGGCGATGTATTGGTGGTGGACGTGGGCGGCGCGACCACGGATGTGCACAGCGTGACCGAAGGCAGCCTGGAATGGTCACCGCTTATGACTGAGCCCGAACCGCGTGCCAAGCGCACCGTGGAGGGCGACCTGGGCGTATTTGTGAACGCGCGCAATATCGTTAGCCTTTCAAAGGAATATGAATGGGAGCAGCGCCTGGATGATCTGCAGGCAATGCCCGCCACCAAACGGCAGATTGACCTAACTCGCTGGCTGACCAGGCGGGCGGTGCAGACCGCCATCCGCAGGCATGCTGGTGTGGTGAGCGACCTATATACGCCGACAGGCAAAAAAAAGGTCGTCAAAGGCAAAGACCTGACTGCCATCCGCTGGTTGGTGGGAACAGGCGGGGCGCTAACGAGAATTCCTGGCGGCAAAGAGCTGCTGGAACAAAATTGCACAGGCTCAGGCAAATATCTGCTGCCTACTTGTGACGCCGAGATTTTGATTGACAAAGAATATCGCTTTTCAGCACTCGGCACCCTGGCGCACCAGTATCCGGAAGAAGTCAAGTCCACTTTCCGTTATTGGGCAGAACGGGAACTAAAGGAAAAATAACCAGGAGGACGAAAATGTACACCCGTACCCCCAGACTTGAAATTTACCCTGACCGTATCGAAGAAAACGCGCGGGCAGTGATCGGCATGGTGCATGCCCATGGCGCCCAGGTGGCTTGCGTGTCGAAAGTATTGCGCGCGCATCCAGCGGTTTTACAGGCATTTGTCAATGCTGGCGCCGATATGATCGGCGATTCGCGCATCCAAAACCTGGCGCGTGTAAAAGAAAATCAACCGGGTATACCCACGCTGCTTTTGCGTCTTCCCGCCGTTGGACAAGCGGCGGATACCGTAACCTGCGCGGATTATTCGCTTAACTCTTCTTTCGAAACCCTGAAGCAGCTATCAGCTGCGGCGATACAGGCTGGAACCTTACACAAGGCTATCCTGATGGTCGATGTCGGTGATCTGCGCGAAGGTGTCTGGCCAGACAGGGTTGTCCCGTTGGTGAAGGAAGCCACCGGGCTGCCCGGTATTGAGCTTGTCGGTCTGGGCGCCAACCTGGCATGTTATGGCGGTGTCATCCCCAGCGTCGAGAACATGCAGGCGTTAATCAGCGCACGCGATGCCTCGCGAAAAGAGACCGAACTGCCTCTAAACATGCTCTCTGGTGGAAACAGCAGTGCCCTCCCGCTGTTGGCAAGCGGAGAAATGCCCCGCGAGATCAACCACTTCCGTATTGGCGAAGCAATAATCCTCGGTCGCAACGTGCTAGACCGCAGTCCCTGGCCCGGAACCCGGCAAGATACCGTGCGCGTGGTGGCAGAGATCATTGAACTGGAAGTGAAACCCTCCATCCCGATCGGCGAAACCGGTCAGGATGCCTTTGGCAACGAACCTGAATTCGAAGACCGTGGGCTGCGCAAGCGTGCCCTGCTCAACCTCGGTCGCCAGGATGCCGTCATTGAGGGACTGGAACCGGTCGACCCCGGCATTATCGTGCTGGGCGGAAGCAGCGACCACCTGGTATTGGATGTCAGTGACGCGCAAACGCCGCTGCGCTTGGGAGACGAAGTTGCCTTCTACCCCGGCTACGGTGCCACGCTGGCAGCTGCCACCTCCGATTATGTTGAAAAAATAGTTGTAACCGATTAGAAACCTGGCGACCTGATGCTCTATCCAACCTATGCCCAAGTCCATTTAGACAATATCCGCGCCAACCTCGAGGAGATTCAGAGAGCGGTCGGGCTCAACCGTAAAATATTGGTGGCGGTCAAAGCCAACGCTTACGGTCATGGCTCAGTGCAAGTTTCGCGCGTGGCGCAAGAGGTTGGCTGCGAGTGGTTGGGCGTTGCCACCGTACCGGAGGGTATCCGCCTGCGCAAGGCGGGAATTTTGCTGGAGATTCTGAAATTCAGTCCAGCTCATTCGGAAGCGATGCTACCAGCAGTGAGGCATAACCTCACCCTGACGGTGGTTGACGTTGAAGGTGTCAGACAATTACAGGATGTCTGTGCCAAAGAAAACCTGCACGCCAAAGTTCATCTGAAAATCGATACCGGCATGGGGCGCATCGGCGCCACCCCCAAGGATGCTCCTGGTATAGCGGCTTTCATTGAGAAAGAATGCGCGAACATTCACCTTGAGGGTGTGTTTACTCATTTTCCGGTAAGTGATGTTGATCCGGAGTCAACCCGTGAACAAGTTGACAGATTTAATCTCGTTGTAACTGCCATTGAGGAAGCGATTGGTCGCAAGATTGAAATTGTGCATAGCGCCAACTCCGGTGCTGTGCTGGGGGCAGAGTATGCCTGGATGGACATGGTGCGCCCGGGCATCATGGTTTACGGTTTTTATCCGGACAAGCAAACACCCCAAAGCATCCCGCTAAAACCCGGTATGAGTCTGTTTACACAAGTGAGCTTTGTTAAGGAAGTCACAGCAGGAACAGGTATCAGCTATGGGCATACCTGGCACGCGCCGCAGAACACCTGGATTGCGACACTGCCGGTTGGTTATGCTGACGGCTTTAACCGGCTGTTTTCCAACCAGGGGCGGGTTTTGATTAATGGTCGCTCGTATCCCGTTGTTGGCAGAGTCTGTATGGACCAAACCATGATCGATCTGGGACCGGAAACGGACGTTAAGGTTGGCGACAAGGTGGTCTTGATCGGCAAAAGCGGGGATGAAGAGATCGCCGTGGACGAGTGGGCGCAAAAGCTGGGAACGATCACCTACGAGGTGACCTGCCAGATCAGCCCACGGGTGAAGCGTTATTTTGGGAAGCGGGTCGACTGATAATGACGGTACTGCAATTCTCAATATGGATATTGATAGATTTGGAATGTAGAAAGCACGGATAATTGGACTCCGAATTTGAGTCTACTGCCAACGGTAGCGGTGGGTTCAAGACGTGAGCAGATCTGAAATATTTAATCAGCTAAACCCACCCCGCTGGAATCACGGTTATCTTTTGATTTCCAATGTCTGTGCGTAGTTCTTGAGCTGGGGAGGTCTGACTAGATAAGCGGTAGTTGAATGCTCACGATTGGGACCTCCCCCTACACTCCACTAGTTTACCAATAGATTTTGCATATTTACCAGAAAAAAAAAGGGGGAAAGGCGATTTTCATATCGAGAATAGCTGAAAGCAAGCATTTGGTGCTTGACAAAATCGCCCGATAGTTGATATACTCATTCACCGCGTCTCCTGTAAGAGAGACGCTTAATTACGTAATTAGTTGGAAGGGTAGTGCCATGAATCATGCAGAATTATTGAAGTCTGTGCAAGCAGAGAAAAACGAAAGTATTCCTGATCTTTTCCCTGGCGACAACGTCAGTGTTCACATGAGAATTAAGGAAGGCGACCGCGAGCGCATCCAGGAATTTAAGGGTGTGGTTTTGTATGTGCGCGGAAGCGGCAACGACGCCAGCTTCACCGTCCGCCGGGTTGCCAGCAATGGTATCGGCGTTGAACGCTCCTTCCTGTTTAATTCACCCCGCATCGCCAAGGTCGTGGTCGAACGCCACAACCGTGTGCGCCGCGCGCGTCTTTACTTCCTGCGTGAACGCACCGGCAAGAGCGCCCGCCTGAAGCAGCGTTTTTAATTTCAAACCAGAGGACAAATTGTTCTTTCGAAAAGCCTGTTTCCGATGATTACGGAAGGGCTTTTTGATTTAACCAGGAGGAAATGAATGAAAAAACCAATCATTGCCATTCCAGCCGGACACATTGTAAACAAAAGTGGTGTGAAGGTCTATCAAAGTCCATGGATGGACGTGAACGCCATTCTGACAGCAGGCGGATTGCCAGTCTTACTGCCGGCTGCTTTGCCTTTGGATGAAATACCGGCATTGGTGGCTCAATATGACGGTTTTTATTTATCTGGTGGGGGTGACATCAACCCGGAAGTTTACGGCGAAGAGAGCCACGAGCGGGTTTATGGCGTAAACCCCGAACGCGATGCTTTTGAACTTGCCTTTGTTCGACAGATTATTTTGCAAGACAAGCCGTTATTAACAGTTTGCAGGGGTACACAGATGCTGAATGTTGCTTGTGGGGGCACGCTTTATGTCCATATCGCCAGCCATATCCCCGGCGCAAAAAAACACGATTGGTGGCCATCCTACAAGCGCAATAAACTGGTTCATGATGTCTCGGTTACAGCCGGATCACGGTTTGCGAAAATTGTGGAAGTCCCTGTTCTGCATACCAACAGCCTTCATCATCAATCCATCAACCGGGTTGGTGATGGATTACAGAGTGTCGCTTTTGCGTCCGATGGTGTGATTGAAGCTTTGGAATACCCTGATAAAGGATTTATTTTTGGGGTCCAGTGGCACCCTGAGTGGCTGCAAGACCAGCAGCCAATGCGGGCCATCTACCACGAATTTGTCAGGGCTTGCCTGGAAGATAATGGAACTCAACGATAAAGACCTCACGCTCAGAAAGGCTGTAGCGACGGATGTCCGGCAACTAACCGAGTGGTGGAACGATGGTCGGGTGATGGAGCATGCCGGGTTTCCTAACGGTCTCGGTATCACTGAAAATGAAACCCAACTATTGATAGAGAATGCTGATCGAAAGAATATGACTCTCTTGATCATCGAGGTGGAAAACAAACCTGTTGGGGAATGCAATTTCCGCCTGATGGGTGATCAGGCAGAGATAGGGATAAAAGTGTGTGATCAGTCTTATCAAAACCGCGGTTTTGGACGCAGAGCTCTGAAACTGATGATCAGCCATGTGTTCAATAATCCAGAGATTACGAAGGTCATCCTTGACACCAATATCGACAACAAGCGTTCGCAGCATGTTTATCGCTCGCTGGGGTTTAAAAAAGTTGCCACCCGTTATTATGCGTGGCAAGATCAGCTTGGGCGATGGCAGACAGCAGTTGATTTTGAGCTTAATCGCGAAGCTTGGTACGGCAGCAAGTACGCAGCAGGCTAGCAAGCTATAATTGGGCTATGGTTTCAAAACTTACCTCAAACGCTCCGATCGGAATCTATGATTCCGGTGTTGGCGGTCTGACAATTTGGCGGGCTGTTCGCGCAATTTTGCCGCAGGAAGATCTGGTCTATATTGCCGACCAGGCAAAGGTGCCCTATGGCGACCGCAGCCTCGAAGAGGTAAGGGGGCTGGCAGAGGGGGTAACACGGTTTTTGATGGACCAGGGGGCAAAGCTGATCGTGATTGCCTGTAACACGGCATCGGCAGCGGCATTGAAATACTTGCGAGACCTTTTTCCTGATTACCCATTTGTGGGCATGGAGCCGGCAGTAAAACCAGCAGCCGAGCAAACGCTGAGCGGAAAAGTAGGTGTGTTGGCGACCCCCTCCACATTTCAAGGGGAGTTATATGCCTCGGTGGTAGAACGTTTTGCTCATGTCGTGCAGCTTTATCAAGCTACCTGCCCGGGTTTGGTGCAGCAGATCGAAAAAGGCTGCCTGACCACACCGAAAACACGGCAGATATTAGACAAAGCACTTGAACCGATGCTGAAAGATGGTGTCGATACGCTGGTTATGGGCTGTACGCACTTCCCGTTTGTGATTTCGCTCATCAGGGAGATCGCCGGTGAAGACGTGAGCGTGATCGACCCTGCGCCAGCGGTTGCTAGGCAGGTGAAACGGGTTTTGGAAGCCAGGGGGCTGCTTTCGGGGCGCAAAAGCGCAGGGCAAAAGGTTTTTTGGACCAGCGGAGATGCTGCTAAGATGGCAGTGCTTTTGCCAAAATTAATCGCGGTGGCGGGTGAAGTCGGTCAGCTTCGCTGGGAAGAAGGCATGTTAAGCTTGTCATCCTGAACGAAGTGAAGGATCTTGTGTTTTCAATATGACAAAGATTCTTCTGAACCAGACTCTGAATGAAATGAACAACAAAACAATCTCGAATAACATCAAATTATTATTGACAAACAATAAGATTAATGATAAACTGCCTTTACAAGCGTTAAGCTGAAGGAGGTTTAAATTGAAAATTCGCGTTCAGACCATAATCGTAGAACTTGGAGTTTTGTTCGCCATACTGTTGACCCTTGCTTTCGGTGCTTATCTGGTGCCGATGTCTCATGACGTGGCAGCAGTGAATCCAACCATCACCTACATGCGGGTTCCTGTGCTTCTCATGGCATGGGCGGTGTTGGCTTGCGCACTGGCAGCGTTGCTGATGGCTTTTTTGCTCCTGGAGCGAATCAGGAAAAGTAGGATTTTTGAACAGAAATCGGTGAGCCTGTTGAAAGGAATCGGTATCTGTGCTCTGGCAGCCATTCTTCCAATGGTAATTCTGATTATTTACACGGAGGCACACGTGGCTGGCTCAATTACAAACTTGTGGGTGATGCTGGGCATTTTTGCCATGATCATTGCGGCAATATTCATCTTCCTGGTCGCGGCACTCTTCCAGAGGGCGGTCGATTATAAAGAAGAAGTTGATCTGACGGTTTGAGGCAGCTATGGCGATTATTATTAATTTGGATGTTGAACTTGCTAAGAAAAAAATGAGCCTGACTGAACTTTCTGAGAAGGTTGGCATCACCATGAGTAACCTATCAAACCTGAAAACCGGCAAGGCGAGAGCAATCCGCTTTTCGACGCTTGAGGCGATATGTGAAGCTTTGCAATGCCAGCCCGGAGACATATTGGAATACAGACCATAACATTCAGAGAAACGGTCGGCCTTTTACGATTCATAATCATATCCAACCCGCTATGGACAAGGCAGACCTTATCGCTGCGAAAGGCAAAGGGCGAGGCAAGACATCATTTCTACAACCCACGGTTTCATCTTCTTTTCGGACTAAACTTAGAGATGAGAGGCAGGTGAACAATGATTGATTCGATCAAAAACCGCAGGAGTATCCGCAAATTTCGCGAACAACCAGTGGAGGATGTAAAACTAAACGAAATTCTGGAGGCTGCCAGGTTGGCGCCTTCGGGCAACAACAAGCAGCCCTGGCATTTTATCGTCATCAAAGATCAGGGGATGAAAAGGCAGGTCGCCGAGGCGACGAACAACCAGATGTGGATTGCCACAGCTCCGGTGGTGATCGTGGCGGTGGCAGACATGCTTGCCCGGAGTGAAGATTATGCCGGGTTGCATGTGGATGAGGAAACGGGTAATTTTGACGTCAAACGTATTGTTCGCGACACCACCATCGCGGTCACGCATATCCTCCTGGAGGTCGATAACCAGGGCTTGGGTGCCTGTTGGTGTGGGGCGTTTGCCCAGAAGAGTATCCGCCCGGTTTTGGGCATCCCTGTAGATAAATTTGTTCTGGCTGTGATTCCGATTGGCTACCCTGCCAGTCAGCCGCAAGCCAGAGAGCGCAAGGCTTTGGAAGAGATTGTTAGATACGAACGCTGGTAAGTTGCGTTTTTAGAAATAGGGGCGGGTTATGCTGCTCGCTTATTCTGCACACTGTGTGTTGCTCTCAGCGTCATGACCATTCCCGCCCGTCAACAACAATGCCGTTGCGAAGGCGGCTTGCCAGGTGATGATTTGAACCTGGTTTTTCAGTAAGGCGCTGAGCAACTGTTCTGGTGTGAATAAATGCAATTCTTGTTCTTCCAGATCGTCAGAGACATGGGTCAAATCTGTATAAGCGGCATTGAGAGCCAGGAAGTAATGTCCCCTTCCATTGCCTCGGTTGGCATCGGTCATAAAACTCCCTAATTTTATCCACTCTTCAGCGACATACCCCGTTTCTTCCAAAAGCTCGCGTTGAGCAGCGGCTAATGGGTCTTCGCCGTCTTTTATATAACCACCAACAGGGGCAAGAGTCGTCCCATGGGCGGCGTACTTTGTTTGTTCGAAAACAAGGAAGCGTCGTTGATAATCCTGGGCAACAACGATGATAAAGTCGGGTGTGTCGATCCAAATCCAGTCGTCGATTTTCTGACCGTCGGGTAATTCGATTTGATGGGATTCCAGACGGATCCATGGTTCTTGATTAAAGACCTGAGTACGCTTATTTGTTTTCCAGCATCGCATTTTAATATCCTACACTAAGTCACCGAACCTTAACCCGAGATTGTTGGGGTTTACCTGTAAGTCAGAAAAATTTTCAAAACTCAAATCTCTGAATGCATGGTCTGTGTTTCGATTGAAAACATCCAGCAAAGCGCTATAGCTCAGGTTGATGCGCGTATCCCAATCCAAACCTAAAGCTTTGGCTGCCTTACGAATCTGATCGGGGCTTTCGCCCTCCAGCTCAACAAACAAACCAAAGGGAGTCTCATCGACCGAGACCACCAGGCTGTTCAGCTGATAATTGGCTCTATATTTCTCATACATCATAACCACCTGGTAGCCCAATGCCTCGAGAAGGCGTTTTGTCGCTTCAAAATCAGAGACAATTACTTCGACCTCCTTGCGCTGCAGCACTTCTTCCACCAACACACCAGGACCCTTGAAGGTCAGCCGCGCATGGGTGTCCATTCTTAAGCGCAAAACCTGCCTCTTGGCGAGCAGGCTGCCATCAGCCAGGTCAAAACGCAGGTTCAATTCGTGCACACGTTCCTGGATGCAGAGAAGCTGCAGTTCAATTATCTTTTTAATCAGAGCGTTGTGATCTCTGACCAGGAATTTAACCTCAATCTCCTGATCCATCTACAGCTTCCTTTTTGGTCGACAGATAGATGTACACACCAATCATGATCAGCCAGACCAGGTGGAGCACGACTGTGAAACCGTGATTACCCGGTTGTTGGTCGGGTGACCACAAGACCAGGCGTTCAACCCAGGCTATGATGATTGTGAGCATGGCGGTTACCGAAAGTGCCGGCAATTGCCAGGTGCGCCGTTCTTTCATGGCAATGTAAGCAGTCATGCCAAAGGCGAGTTGGATGAACCCCGTGACCATTAAATAAGTGGGCAACCAGGAAGGAAAGTCGAGCTCAAAAATGACTCCCCGGCGAACCAGTGTATTCAAAAAACGGCTGAATCCGAGCACGGCGACAATCGCCAGGGTCCACATCAGCACAAAATGCAGCGCCCATGCCCAAAAACCAGGTTCCTTTATTTTCGGTCGGATATCATCCATGTTTATTCTCGCTTTCATTATAGTCGGTCAGGTATCCCAGGTTTACCAGGGCTTGCGCAACTGCCTTCTCGCCGCCTGTTTTTACGATCACAGCTGTTGGACCAAGGCTTTCACCCAGCCATATCCCTGCACCGGATTCCCGCAGGGCTGGCAGCAGCTCGGGAGAGCCTAACCGCAAGATAACCTGCGTCTGAATGCTTGCCTGGGCACCTTCTTTTTCCCAGCATTTAATCGCTTCGTATAAAACCGGAGGCAGCCCAGCAGCGGCATGATTGCGCAAAAGCTTAACCAGGTGCCTGGGCAGCAAGCCTTGCTTGCCAGCCCTCAATAGAGATTCAGGTGTTATCTGGTATGTGCCTTCCTGCGGCGAAACCTCCAGCCAATCCACAAATCGAGAGACCTGGTAGCGCACAATGCGGGGTGACCGATCGGTCATATGGATTTTTCCCGTTGAAGTCAGTTTAAATGGCTCTTCCTCCGGTGCGTCTTCTGCCAAGTCTACGCCAGCCAGAATTTGGAAAAAGCGCATATTCAATCTGAAAAGTTGCCGGTTGTCTGGGTCAGTTCCAGCAGTATCGACCATTCCCAACAGCGGCAGCATGCGCAGCACCATAAAGTCGACCAGGCGACCTTCCACAGGCAGCCAGCTCTCAAAGCCAATTAGCATCTGCTGTGGGTTCGATTCGTCCACCACGGTCCAGCTAAAGTACTCTTCCTGCTCCCTCAAAAAATCAGGGCTGCTCTTGCGAATCATTTCCACCAAGGTGTCAATCGAATACCATTGGTCTGCCTGCAGCCCCAGCAGGATAGCGACAAGCGATTGCCGGGCAGCCTGGGATCGCACCGGGGTCTGGCTTTCCACCTTCAGCTCCGGCAGGAAGGACAGCTCATGAAACTCTTCTGAATTAAGCCATTCAGTACCAAGCCAGGAAATTGCGTGGTTCCGGCTCAGTTCCAGGAATTTGCGTGCCAGGTCAGTAGGCTTCCTTTCTGGATCAATCAGTCCGATGGAGAACAACAGCGCTTCCAGGATCTGTGAATCCTGGTCTGAGATATTTGTCCTCTCCATGTATGCTGACGGATTATCGAAACGCCAGGCAGCCAGCAGGATACAGATAGAATCCAAAACCGCGGTTGTTGCGGTCGAAAATATATAATTTTCAGGCAGCTTAATGGGGTTGAGCTTAAATTCAAGCGCTGGCATTTCAACCTCTGGCACCAATGGCAGAAGCTCTTCCGGCAGGTATGCCATCTCTTGCAGCTGATCAGCCACCCGTAAAAAGTCCCGCCCAAGCAGCCCGTGGTACCAGAGCGTCTCACTGGTTGAAGCCGGAAAAGCCCAGGGTTGTTCCTTTTTTCGCAAATTCTTGCCCAGCGCCCGAATTTCACCAAAACGCTGCGCGAAGGTGGACCATGCCAGCCTGCCATCATGTGCTTTCAAAGCCAAAATGGCTTGTTGAGCAGCTTCTGGCAAGCGCTCAAAAACGGAAGCAAAACTCTCGGGCTGTTGAATTTCGGTCTCGAGAATTAACAGCAAACCGGGTTTGTCGATGCCCTCAGCCTCAAGCCCCCAGGCAAGCGCCACCTGGCGTAATTGGTCAATTTCTAAGGCACGTAAACTGGCAGTAAGCCCGGGCATAGTAAAAGGAGTATACATCAAAAACAAGGGGCATATGCAGTTGTCAGGTGTAAGCGGGTGAGGTTTTTATTCGATTTTGAAGCTTTTGACGCCTTCGATTTCTGAGATTTGTTCGACCATGTTCTCTAATTTTTCGCTGCGGTTGAAACGAGCCACAATCTCAAGGCGCAAGGTTTTGCCCTTAACGCTCTTCTGGACAGAAAAGGTGATTACCTGGTCAGCGATGCGAGCCATTGTTTTACGAACAGCACGGATAATGCCCTTGGTATCGTGCACTTCAATAACCACATTACGGATCACATTGATGCGCACAAACCGTTTTTCGTAGACATCCAGCACAGACAAAACAATCATCAAGACCACAGTGGTAACGATTGAGACGACATAATATCCAGAACCCACAGCCAGACCAACGATTGCCATCGTCCATAGGGTGGTGGCGGTCGTGAGCCCTTTGACGGTGAAACCAGAGCGCAAGATCGCGCCGGCGCCAAGAAAACCGATGCCGGAAACAACCTGCGCAGCCAGGCGAGTGGGGTCGGTTCCAGCTGAATCGGCGATATTGATCGAGAGCATCATTGCCAGGCAGGCACCGATCACGAGAATCATGTGGGTGCGCAGACCCGCGGGTTGACTGTCTCGCTCCCTCTCAAAACCGATGATGCCACCGAGAACCAGGGATAACCCTACGCGGATAAGCATATCGTTCAAAGGGATTGCTTCCATTTTGATACCTCTTCAGACTCGAACAAATTACTTGTGACTTGTTATTTTATCACGCCTGTTAATCAGCCGTTAACTTGTAGACAGCAATTTTCAGCAATTCTACTAATGGGATATTTTAGATCTACTACACAGAATGCACGGTCAAGCGGACGCTGATGTATCCGAAGTAATATCAATGGTAGAGGTGGGTTCAAGACGTGAGCAAAACTGTAATTTTTTAATCAGTACCCCCGTTGGAATGGCGGTTAATTTTCAGCTTCCAAGGACTGTGCGCAATTCTTGATCTGGGGAGGTCTGACTATGTAAGCGCTCATTGAGTGTTCGCGATTGGGCCTCTCCCTAAGCGTATATATATCTCGGTTTGTACTTTATCAGGGCAAAAATCCAGTTTTTTTTTCACATTGAGAATTACTATTCAGAAAGTCCCCAAACCACCCATTTGTGGTAAAAGACATTAGAATATCCGCAGGTATACAGGTATGAAAATCTTTTACAGATCTCTTTGAGCAAGGCAACAGGACGCTGGTCAGCGTTCAGTCAACTGTTGTCACATACCCACCGTTTCCTGAGAAGTCTACCTACCTTCTGGATCCGCTGGCATGTGACAGCGGATTTATTATTTTAAGGCAAACAGCCGGAACAGGAGGTAAAGAACACCAAGATCCCTTTTAATCAAAATCGGTATATTGATGTATTAGTTGGATTATTTGATGAATGGAATGTAGTTTAAAACTTTTCAGGAGGAACAAAAATGCGTGATAAAGTTACAAAATTTTTTGCCTCAAGATGGGGAATTATCATCGTAGGCGCAGTGATCGGTATATTGGGACCTGTTTTACAAAAATTAGGGAATCCACCCAATATGGGAATCTGTGTTGCCTGCTTTGAGCGTGATATTGCTGGCGCGTTGGGCTTGCACCGTGCCGGTGTTGTCCAATATATCCGTCCGGAGATTATTGGTTTTGTGTTAGGGTCAACAGTAGCCGCGTTGATTTTCAAAGAGTTCAAAGCAAGGGGTGGCTCCGCTCCGATCATCCGTTTTGTTTTAGGAGTGTTTGCCATGATTGGTGCCTTGGTGTTTCTGGGATGCCCTTGGCGGGCGGGGTTCCGTTTGGCAGGCGGAGATATGACCGCTCTGATCGGTCTTTTGGGACTGGCGATTGGAATCGGTGCCGGTGTTCTCTTTTTACGGTCTGGTTACAACCTGGGGCGCAGCCAAAAAACCTATCCGGCTGTTGGCTGGATCATGCCTGGCATCATGATCGGGCTTCTCCTTCTCCGTATTTTTAGTCCTGTGTTTAGTGAGGGTGGTCCGATTTTCTTCAGTGAAACAGGTCCGGGTTCAATGTATGCCCCGTTGTTTATTTCGTTGGGAGCAGGCTTGCTAATCGGCTTTTTGGCTCAGCGTTCCCGTTTTTGCACCATGGGTGCCGTGCGTGACGTTATTCTCATCCGCGATTTTCACCTGCTCAGCGGGTTTCTGGCATTGGTCGGGACTGCTTTAGTGACCAATCTGCTGCTTGGTCAGTTTAAGTTTGGTTACACAGCCATGCCCATCGCCCACAGCAACCTTTTGTGGAACATACTCGGTATGGTCCTGGCAGGGCTTGCCTATGCCCTGGCTGGTGGCTGCCCGGGACGACAATTGTTCCTCTCTGGTGAAGGTGATAGCGATTCGGGCATTTTTGTGCTGGGGATGATCACCGGCGCAGCGATTGCCCACAACTTCAATCTGGCAGCAAAAGCCGATTCGGTTGTTGATGGTGTCCTTCAGGTTGGAGGAATTTCATCGTATGGGATGATTGCAGTTGTTTTGGGGCTGGTGGTTTGTTTGCTTATTGGTTTCACCATGCGTCAAAAGACAGCATAAATAAGGAGATTAGCATGAGCATAACTGTAGACGTTCGCGGGCTATCCTGCCCTCAACCGGTAATTTTGGTTCAAAAAGCGATTGATAAAGGGGAATTCCCCCTTGAGGTCCTCGCTGATTCAGTCACATCACGCGAAAATGTGCGAAGAATCGCTGAAAAACTCGGCTGCAATGTGGAAATCATTGAGCAAGATGATGAGTTTAAACTGGTAATCAGCAGATGAGCTTAACCGCATCAGAAAGTCCTTCTTCAAGAACGAAGGATGGTGCTCTTTACCTTGATAATGCGGCGACTTCCTGGCCTAAACCGCCAGGAGTCGCCAGGGCAATGGTGCACGTCCTTGAAGAGGCAGGAGCAAACCCCGGGCGTTCAGGACATCGGCTTTCCATTGAAGCGGCGCGGGTGATCTTTAACGCGCGGGAAGCGGTTGCTGAGTTGTTTGGCGCCAGTGATCCTTTGCGCGTGATCTTTGGGTTAAATATTACCGACGGGATCAACCTGGCGCTGCATGGCATTTTGAGACCTGGCGACCATGTTATCACCAGCAGTATGGAACATAATGCCATCATGCGCCCGTTAAATGAACTGCGTCAAAAAGATGTCCGGTTCACAAAAATTGCCTGCAATGCAGACGGAAGTCTGGATCCTGCTCTGATTGAATCAGCCATTCAACCGAATACACGGTTAATTGCTCTTAACCATGCCTCCAATGTTTGTGGAACGATTTTGCCTGTAAAAGAAGTAGGGGAAATCGTCCGAAACCATGACCTGCTCTTTCTGGTGGACACCGCCCAAACTGCGGGTGTTTTACCGATTGATATGGAAGACGCCAGCATTGATCTGCTGGCTTTCACAGGGCACAAATCACTTTATGGTCCCATGGGAACCGGAGGGTTAATTATCGGTCAACGCATCGACCCGGAAGAACTGCAGCCCGTGCGCCAGGGTGGAACCG
>JAAYZW010000169.1 GCA_012514645.1 Chloroflexota bacterium | reverse complement strand
TTGGGGGCGAACACGTTCAAACCCAATCGCTTACCACCAGTGGTGATGACCCCCACACCTACGAACCGAGCCCGGCGCAAATGACTGCCATCGCTGTCTCAGACCTCTACCTCAGTGTAGGCGTCGAGTTTGAAGCTGTGTGGCTGCCAAAATTCATGTCGGCAAACGACAGCCTGAAAATTATCGATATCACTGAAGGTGTAGAGCGCATTCCTGGAGTTGAGCACGAACATGGTGAGCACGATCACGATGAAGTCCATTCAGACGGAGGGTTCGACCCGCATGTCTGGCTTTCTCCGGCAAATATGAAACAAATTGCCAGGAACGTCACTGCAATTCTGGAAAACGCTGACTCCCGGAACGCACCGGTTTTTCAAAGCAATCTTGAAAACATTATCGGCAGAATTGATGAAATCGACGAGCAAGTTACTCAGCTACTGAGCGAGTCCGAGCGCAGGGAATTCCTGATTATCCACCCTTCATTGGGTTACCTTGCTGAGGCTTACGGATTAGTGATGATTCCGGTTGAGGTGGACGGGCAAGAGCCCAGCCCCACACAGCTTGCTGAGATCCTTGCGGCTTCGCAAACTTACGGCATTCATACGCTCTTCACCCAACCTGGCACCAGCCCTCTGAACGTGCAGACTTTTGCAACCCAGGCAGGCATCAACGAAATTATCGAAATTGACCCATTGACCTACGATTGGGAAGCTAATATGCTTTTCATCGCTGAAAGTCTGAAAGGGGCTTTAAATTGATTGCCACAGAAAAGAAACCGGTAATAGAAATCAAGAATATGTGGGCGGGATACGAAGCCGACACCGTCCTGGAAGATGTAAATTTTGAGATGTTCCAGGACGACTATGTCGGTCTGATCGGACCAAACGGCGGGGGCAAAACCACGCTGATTCGGGTGATTCTTGGGCTGCTTAAGCCTGAAAAAGGCTATGTGAAAGTGATGGGGCATGACCCAGCCAGGGGGCGCCAGAATATCGGTCATGTGTCCCAATTCCAGGTGGAAGATAAGCATTTCCCCATCAGCGTTTGGGATGTGGTTGCCATGGGGCGGCTGAAACCGGGTCTGCATCAAAATTTCGATCTTTCTAAGCATGACAAAGCCGCGATTGAGCTTGCCTTACGTGAGACGGGCATGTTTGCCTTTCGCAAACACACCATGAATGAACTCTCTGGCGGTCAGCGGCAGCGAGTTTATATCTCCCGCGCCCTGGCTGCTGAGCCGGAAATCCTGCTTTTGGACGAACCAACTTCCAGCGTTGACAGCCAATCCAGCGTGCAGCTCTATGATCTGTTGGCTGAATTGAACAAGCGCATCGCCATTTTGCTCATTTCCCACGACTTAACGGCTATCTCAACTTACGTAAAGACCGTCGGCTGCGTTAATCGCCGGTTGGTCTACCATGGTGGTAAAGAGATTACTACAGAAATGCTGGAAGCGGGCTACGATTGCCCCGTTGACCTCCTGGCGCACGGGGTTCCACATCGCGTGCTTCCCAGCCACCAACACGAGGAACACCATGATTGAAGAGCTGGCTTCGATTTTTTCTTATGAATTCATGTGCAATGCCCTGATCGCCAGTTTTTGGATCAGCCTCGCCACTGGCATCATCGGCACACTGGTCGTGCTTAATCGGATTGTTTCGCTGAGCGGTGGTATCGCCCATGCCGCTTATGGCGGGGTAGGGTTGGCATATTATTTTGGGCAAGACCCCATGATTGGGGCGCTGCTCTTCAGCACAACCTCGGCGCTGGTAATGGGCGCGGCACAGCGAAAGTCAAAATCAGGTGCCGACACCCTCATCGGGGTGATGTGGTCGATCGGCATGGCAGTCGGCATCATATTCATCTCCCTGACTCCCGGCTATAAAGCCAACCTGATGAGTTACCTGTTCGGCAGCATTTTGGCAGTCTCGAGGAGCGATCTGGTCCTAATGACAGTGGTTGCCTTCCTGGTGCTCGGATTTGCTTTCTTTTTCTATCGCAGCCTTCTGGCAATTTCTTATGACGAAACTTTCAGCACCGTTCGCAACCTGCCAGTGACCCTGATCTACCTGACCATGTTGGTACTGGTTGGGTTGACCGTGGTGGTTGCCATGCGCATGGTCGGTCTGATTTTGGTGATCGCCTTACTTACGATACCACCGGCGATCTCGCTCAACTTCTTCAAAGACATGCGTTGGATTATGATCTCTTCCTTTTTGCTCAGTATCTTTTTTTGTTTCGTCGGCCTGGTGGTTTCATTCCAAACCAATGTCCAGGCAGGTCCGGTAATCATCCTGTTAGCCTCAGTGGTCTTCCTGGTTTCACATGTGCTTCGTCGGATTCATCTTTACAGAAAAGCCTGACAATTGTCACAAACTTTATAGGTTTGCACAACGAACTTTATAATAATGTGTTATAGAATTCATAGAGTACAATTTAAAACACATGGGAATCAAAGAATTTGTTCAAGAGTCGGCGGCAATCAAGGCAGGCTTGTGGGCTGGGAAGACATTTTCTCTCCATGCTCTACGCAGTCTGGCAAGATTTATCGCCAAGGTTATTTCCGCGCGCCAATCCAGCAATCTGGTGCGCACTATCAAAGCCAATCAATGGGTGGTTACTGGCGAGAGACTCAATAAAGCCGAATTGCAGGAACAAGCCCAACGTGTGCTCACCTCCCAAACCATTTCATTGGCTGAATATTATTATTACTATCAGCACCCAGAGGAAGGTCGCAATCTGATCCGGCTGACCCCGGCAGCAGAGCGTGCTTTCGATGGCATCCGCGATCAAAAGATACCTACTTTCATCCTGGGACCCCACATCGGCAATTTCGATTTTTTCATGATGGCACTAAGTTGGATCAACGTCCCGCTTTATGTGCTGGCATACCCCAACCCCAGCAACGCTTATAAAGAACAAAACAAACTCAGAGAAGCCGTGGGAATAACTGTAAATCCGATCTCCTTTAGTGCGTTTCGCGGTGCTAAAAAAGCTTTAAAAGAGGGGTATGCCCTGGCGACGGGCATTGATCGCCCACTCGACAACCCTGAAGATTCAAAATATAAGCCTGTATTTTTTGGCAGACCGGCAGCGATACCTACTTTTTACGCCCGTCTTTGCCTCGAAACCGGCGCGATTGCCCACGTGGCTTGCGGTTCACGCCAGGAAGATGGCACATTTATTATTGATGCCTCCCCACCAATCATTATGGAAGCGCGCGATGATTTGATGGAAGAAAACCTGGTCAATGTAGCCAAGGTTTTAGAGCCAACCGAAGCGTTTATTCGTAAACACGCGTCAGACTGGTCAATGTTTTATCCGGTCTGGCCTGAAGTTCAACCATTGATTAAAAATATTCTATAAGAGGTCTAATGACAAACGAAAATGAAGGCGCAAAGAATGATATAAGGGTCAATGATATTTTTCTTGGTCCCTTGGAACGTCCAGCCTTGCAGTTTTTTGCCCGAAAGATGCCTGCCTGGGTCAATTCTGATATGCTGACCGTGTTTGGCTTGTTTGGCTCTGTTGTTGCTGGCTTTGCCTACGCAATGGTCGGTCGGGGCGAGATCAAAGGCAACCCCTGGTTATTTGTAGCCACCCTGGGTTTCTTCATAAATTGGTTTGGTGACAGTCTCGATGGCACCCTGGCGCGTTATCGCAAGCACGAACGCCCCAATTTTGGTTATTATGTCGACCACGCCATCGACGGCATTACCTGCCTGATTATCTTTGCAGGGATTGGTCTTTCGGGTATCGCCCGCTTTGACATCACCATGCTGGCGCTTTGTGGCTGGCTGTTGCTGATGATCCAGGTTTACCTGAAGACCCATGTAACCGGCACTTTCGAGATGACCAGCATCGGCATCGGACCAACCGAGGTGCGCTTGTTTGTGGTTATCCTCAACACGGTCCTGTATTTTACCGGCACCGGTGGGTATATTTGGACAGTATCAATCCAAGGTGAACCGTATGGGCTGACCATCGGCAGCATTATTGTCTTTGTGGCGGCGATCGCATTCCTGGTGTATTACATTTACCAGGTCCTGCGCACTGCCATCATCCTTGCGGCGCAAGACGAAGCCCGGCTGGTTAAGCGGCAGGCAAAAGAAGCTCGCAAAGCGGAGAAAGCTGCCCGAAAAGCTGAAAAGGCTACCCGGAATATTGAGAATGCCACAACCGATGAGAAGGAAGTCGTTCTATAGGTACGGTTTTATGCTAATTCGATAAAAATGGCGGTATTAACCGCCATTTTCTTTTGTCTCTTTCGATCGTGCTGGCCTCCTGACCGTGCAGACGATTACACGATCGGTGTCCGGAATTGGGACGCCGGCACGATCGATTCGTTACATTAATCCAGTGATATCACCACAAAATCATTGATGCTAACAACCACATTGGGGTCGTCAAAAGTACCAACGATGAAGCCAACGTCACCTGAGTCAAAGGTGTTTTCCGGGTCAGAGGCTTCGACCACCAGCACACCGTAAATCCAAAGCCGCAACGTATTCCCTTCGCAGCTGGCTTCCACCCAATTGAAGTTGGGGTCAATCGCCCCGCTGCTCTCATATTCGTCAACAAAGGATGTCCACGTGCCGTCGACTACTTTTCCAACCCTTAAGTAGCCGTCATTGCCAAAGCTGATCCGGTAGAAATTATCATTATCCTGGAAGCGGCAGATAAAACCTTGAATATTCTCGGTCTGCGCTGCATCGTTGCTGAAGTAGGCTTCCATCCTGACATCGCCAGCATCGACCTCTCTGGTGACATCCCAGACCTCCCGGTTGGGTTCCTTCATTGTGTAGGTAAGCCAGCCCGATGAAATTTCGAGATCGACCTGGTTGTAATTACCGACCAGCCAGTTACCCGGACCGGATTCAAAATCGTCAGAGAATAGCAAGTGCCCGATGGGATAGTCATCGCTGACTCCCTGACCAAAAAAGTTAGGGTTCGGGTCATATATCATGAAATTGTCATAAGCAATGGTAATGTTGCCTTCATCCCAACTGCGCGTATACAGGGCGACAGCTCCATCCACAAGCGAGTCATCTTCTACCTCAGCAAGCAGCTTACCATTTGCCCATAACCTCAGTTTGTTGCCATTGCATTCAGCCCTGACCAGGTTCTGGATTGGGTCAATCACATCGGTGTCAAAGTCTGACGCGAGGGTCTCATAGACATTGTCAACGAATTTTTCAATGGCATAATAACCATCGTTGCCGATGTAAAGGAAATAAAAGTTGTCTTGATCGCTATATCGGCAAACGAAACCCTGACCATTTTCTTCACTACCAGAGTGCAAACGCGATTCTACTTCCATGACTACATCTGGTGTGCCAGTATAAGAAGCCTGGCTCGAAAGCATATAGTTCTCTTCTTTGACAATCACCCAGTATTCACCATCAGAAATATAATCTTCCCCGGCGTTACCTTCCCAGACACCCGTATTCCAGGTGCCAACATCAACTGAAAAATCTTCTGACATCAAAATGTTTTTTGTCACGTCCAGATCTATAATGTCAGTTGCGATTGGATCGGCTGCAGGTGGTTCGGGTTCTTGGGTGATAACAACCACCTTTGTGGCAGTGGGTTCGGGCTGGTCTTCAACTTTTACCAACCGGGGCAGGGAGCATGCTGTAAGCACCAGCATTAGCACCAAAAACACAATAACGATCTTCTTCATTTATCCTCCAGGGTTATTACAATTTACGCTCCCTTCAATATACACGAAAACTGCGTCGTTATGTGACAAGTATCATACAGATCAGCGATACTCAATGCATATGATAACAACGGCAAGGGTGGGTTCAGAACCTGAGCAAAGCTGAAATTTCTTCATCAGCCAAACCCACCCCAATGGAATCACTGTTAATATTCTGGTTTTCAATGCCTATCTGCAGTACTTGTGCTGGGGGAGGTTTGATTATGTAAGCGGTGATTGAATGCTCACGATACTACTGCTGGCAGGACATCCAGATGGGTTTTCTCGTTCCAGATCACAGGAAAGCTTTGGGCAATAAGATATAATCAAGAGTCTCATTCACTTCAGGAGCGCGAAATGCAATTAGGAATTATTGGTCTGCCTCAATCTGGAAAAACAACTATCTACAACGCACTCACCGGCGCCGGCATCGCCGCTGAAATGTCAGCCGGGCACTTTGAGGTGCACACTTCGGTGGTGGACGTTCCGGATCCACGGATGGAAGCGCTGACCCAAATGTATAACCCGAAGAAAGTCGTCTATGCGAAAGTTGTTTTTGCCGATATCGCAGGGTTGGATGGTTCTGCTGGGCGTGCCGGCTTGCCAGGCGTGATGATCAACCAGCTGGCACAGATGGATGGTTTCCTGCATGTCGCCCGTCAATTTGAAAATGCCAGTGTTCCGAACCTGGCTGGCAGTGTCGACCCGATTCGCGATATCGAAACCATGGACACAGATTTTATCCTCAATGATCTGGTTATGATCGAACGCCGTCTTGAAAAACTGCGTGAAGAGCACCGCCGGGGGGTTTCGCGCCCCCGCGAAGCTATTCAGGTGGAAATCGATTTGTTCGAACGTCTGGAAGCGACACTCAATGACGGTAATCCTCTCAGGCACTACAAGTTCACAGCAGAGGAAGAAAAAGTTGTCTCGAGTTTCGGATTTTTAAGCAGAAAACCACAGATCATTGTTTTTAATCAGTCTGAAGATCAGCCTCAAATTGAATATACCAGCCCGCACCCCCATACAACCGTGGTCAGTTTGCCAGCGAAACTGGAGCTGGACATCATGGCTCTCGAGGCGGAAGACGCAGAAGTATTCATGAAAGAGTTTGGAGTGAGCGAGTTAGGCATTTCGCGCTTAATTAAGGTGTCTTACGATTTGTTGAATGTGCACAGTTTCTTCACCGCCGGCGAGAAGGAAGTGCATGCCTGGACACTGCGAAAAGGCAGCAACGCTCGCGAGGCTGCTGGAACGATCCACTCAGATATGGAAAAAGGTTTCATCCGCGCTGAAGTGATTTCATTTGACGATTTGATGACCTATGGCAGCACCGCTGAAGCTCGTAATCATGGACGCCTGCGCGTTGAAGGCAAGAATTATATCGTCCAGGACGGCGACATTATCGAAATCCGCTTCAACCTTTAGGAAAAAGACTGGACTGCTTCCGCCCACTCTGATTGCCGTGCCATCGTACAAGACGAGTACCTGGCTGTTGCTACCTACGATTCCAACAACCGCCGTAAACTCCCAAAATCAACTCTCGATGTCAAGTCTAAGCTGATTGGCGTAACTGAAACCAGCCCATTGATCAAGACAGTCTTCAAATCGCTGTCGCTTTCAACAGTGGCTTCATCGACTCTGCCTTCATAGCCAACTGTCTCCACGCCGGTTTCCGGGTCAAACGTTGAGGTCACCTCAAAATAGCGTTGGCGCGACTGGCGCGTCACGATCCAGGGGGTATCCGGGCTAGCTTTGGCTGGCACGTCCACTTTGAGCACATCGACATCAAAAGGCATTTCAAAGCGCAGCATTTTTTCGGCAAAATAGTGTGTAAACCAGGCAGCAGTGCTGAAATCGACCTTATCTGAGAGGCTGAAGTGTTCACTGGTCTCTGTCTGCAGCGACACCGCCAGTGCCGGATAACCAAAGGAGGCTGCTTCAAGCGCGGCACCTACCGTACCGCTGATTGTCACACCCGAGGCGACGTTTTCACCATAGTTGATACCAGCAACAACCAGGTCAGGTTTTATGTCTGCCATCACGCTCAGAAGACCGTGTAAAACTGCCTGGGCAGGTGAGCCACCATAGCCGTGCACCTCCCAGGTTTGACCATTGACCACCAAATTTTGGGTTATTCGGGTTCCGTCGGCATCGCGGGGTAAAGCCCGCCCCATTGAAGTCTGTTGGACACTGGGCGCGACCACGTGTACATAACCAAGGCTCGAAAGTGCTTCCGCTGCAGCCCACAAGCCGGGGGAGTTGATGCTGTCATCATTAGAAAGTAAGATTTGAGGGCGTTTGTTTTCTGTCATATCCAGATTTTACTCGATGAAAGCGCGAGCTTCCCCCATTGAACATGGACAGGCGGCTGAGGATGACCCTCAGCTGCCCTGTTTACATTCCGAATTAATTAGAAATCAGTGTCATCCATAAAAGGCAGCAGCATACGGAAGAGACCGCGTTTGCCTTTGTCCAGCGCCTGCCGACCTAAGCGTGAAACATAGCTACTCTTCAGGAATGGGGCGATTCCAACCAGCGCATCGGAAAATGTTTGCTCTTCTGGCAGGCTTTCAATCAGCTCTTCCAGGTCAGATTTTTTCAGGAAGGGTGCCAACCCGATCAAGGACTCGAGCCCTCCTTCAAGTCCCTGGTTGCGCTTCAAAACTTCAACAATATCTGAACTCTCCATGAAAGGCGCGAAACCAACCAACTTGCTGCGATCTCCACGTAAATTGTTTTGCTTCAGGAGCATATCTCTTAACGCTTTCGAATCCAAAAACGGTGCCAAACCAATCAGCGTTTCGATATCTTCAAGCTTTGCGCGATCGATCATTGCAATCAATTTTTCTGTGCTCACATAAGGTGCCAGGCTAACCAGCGTTTCGCCGTCCAGCTGTTCGGTCTGGTTCTTTTCAATCACCTCTTCCAGGTCAGCCGGTTTCATTATCACTGCCACCCTGGCTGCTTCTTTTAGCGGCACCTCCCCAAGGGAGTGGACAATTCTCTCAACGATTTTTGCTTCGCGTTCAGAGTCCAGCAGCTCTTCAATACTCACGCCGAGTATTTGTGAAAGGTCTACCAGCTTGCTGATATCGGGCAGGCTGTTGCCCCTTTCCCAATTGCTTACCGCCTGGTAGCTCACCATCATCTTATCTGCCAGGTCCATCTGAGTCAGATCTTTCGCTTTGCGTAATGCCGCGATTTTCATTCCAGTTTTTCTTGTGTCAAACATTTTTCCTCCAGAAATTTGATTTGCTCAAAGTCTACGGCAATCCCTGGCAAATTCCTATCAAGTGCTGCTTGAATAAGCTGTTTTCAAGTAGCGCTTGAGTGACCGCCTCTATTATAATTAGGTCATGATCAAACTTCTCCACTTTGCCGATGCCCATATTGATATGACCAACTTTGGGGCGCACGACCCTGAGACCGGGCTGCCAGCCCGGGTGATGGACTTCTTGCGCAGTCTTGACACAATCGTGAAAACCGCTATCGACGAACAGGTCGACCTGGTGATTTTTGCTGGTGACGCTTACAAGGACCGTGCCCCTGCTCCTACTTTCCAGCGTGAGTGGGGTCGCCGCGTGATGCGCCTCTCGAAAGCCGGCATTCCGACGATTTTGGTTACCGGCAACCACGATATTTCACCCTCCCAGCGAAAAGCCCACGCGATGCAGGAGTTCGACACTCTTGCGCCAGAGCATATCACTGTAGCCAATAGCCTGAAACTGCTCACCCCGAAAGACCTGGGAGGGCTGCCGATCCAGGTGATGGCAATTCCGTGGATCACGCGGGCGGGCATAATGTCAGTGGTCACTTCAGGTGAAAGCGGCGAAGAAGACCCCCTCCGGATTATTGAAGATACAGTCTCAGAATGGATTAGCACCACCCTGCGCGAGACAGACCCTGACTTGCCAATCATCCTCACGGCGCACGCTTCGGTCGCTGGCGCGAAACTGGGAAACGAGCAAGAGATCAAGATCGGACGCGATGTCATTCTTTCGCAGGGGCTCGTAAGAAACCCACAATTCGATTATGTGGCGCTGGGTCACATCCACCGCTTTCAAGACCTGAACGAAGGCAACCATCCGCCGGTGGTTTATCCTGGTTCGATCGAGCGGGTTGATTTTGGCGAGGTCAATGAAGACAAGGGTTTTGTGATTGCGCAAATTGAGAAGGGGCAAACCACCTACGAATGGCGCAAATTGCCAATTCGCAAATTCATCGACCGCAGTGTGACGCTCGTTGACGAGACCGAAGTCAACGAGAAATTGATCGCCGCCATGCCCACCCAGGAGCAACTCAAAGATGCCATCATCCGCCTCAAGGTGACCTATCCTGCTGACTATGAGGTGCTTATCGACGAGCAGCGTCTTTTTAATCATGCCAAAGAGGCGTTCGAATTCAAATTACATAAAAATCCGGTGAGCGAGGCGCGCAGCCGCCTGGCTGATGGTCAGGAAACCAGCGCGATGAGCCCATGGGAGCTGCTGGATTTGTATTGGAAGGGTAAGCACGAAGAACAGGAAGAGCGTGAAACTTTGCAAAAACTGGCACAGGATTTGATTGACCAGGTGTCGAGCGGCGAAGGATAACAGAAAGAATGTATCGGCATCAGTGAGACCATGTAGGGAGCGGTTGCCATGCCGTCCCACAGGACAGGCGACTATGTTGGGTTGTCTCTACAAGGTAAGCGACGGTGGCACCGGCACGATCAAATTGGACAGATTATGACGATCACAATCGAAGAAGCAAAATCCTGGTACGAAGAAGCAGACGAAGTGCACAGTTTTGAGCACGTTTTGCGCGTTCGAGCAATGGCAGAGCGTATTGGCACAGCCGAATGCGCAGACCTTGAAATCATTGAAGCAGCCGCTTTTTTGCACGATTCCCGCGGCGCCAGCCCCAGCGAAGGTGGTCAGGAGCGCAAAGAGCATCACATTACTTCTGCTGAGTTTGCCGGGGAAGTTTTAGCGGAAAAAGGTTGGGAACCAGAGCGCATTGCAGCGGTGCAGCACTGCATCCGTGCCCATCGTTACCGCCACAGCGGCGAGCGACCCGAATCGCTGGAAGCGCAGTGTCTGTTCGATGCCGACAAACTGGACGTTTTGGGTGCGGTTGGCGCTGCCCGCACGATTGCTTATGCCGTTTTGGCGGGGCAGCCAGTTTTGAGCGAACCCTCGCAGCAGTTCCTCGAGACAGGCAAAAAAGAGCCAGGCGAAGCGCACAGCTCTTATCATGAATACCTTTTCAAGCTCCGAAAAGTGAAAGATCAGCTTTTTACCGATACTGGCAAGGCAATTGCTGCCGAGCGCGATGCCTTTTTAAGCGAATTTTACGAACGCCTGCTGGCAGAATATCGCGGGGAGTGCTAAAAGCTTTTATTCCCTGAAATACCGCGTTACTTTGATTTGCAGCATGCCATCCTGGTAGCTAACCTGCGACTGATCGATCATGAGCCCCAACAGACTAAGCTCGTTATCTTCGAGCGCCGAGATGAGCAAGTCGTCATAATAATATTCCATTTCCGCTGTTTTCGGCTGGTTTAACCAGCCGCTGAGCTCTTCCAGTTCCTGTTCATTGATTACCAATGAACCTGCCACTGTAATGGTGCAATGATCTTCAGACGGTCGCACTACGAGAGTCACCTCAGCGCAGCCTTTCATCAGGAAATACTGGCTCAATGCCCTGACGATATTACTGGTCTTTTGAAATTCGCGTCGGTTCATTTGTTTTTCTCCTGTCAATGGCGTTCTTGCCTGCTTCCAGCAATGGCACCATCACGGCGGCTACAAAACCACCCGAAAATCCGTTATTATACAAATTCAATCCACCATGCAGCGGCAATACATGCCCTACCACCCCAATATGCAGGTAGCCAGCAATCATACCCACCAGAAAACCGAAACGCCCTGCCATCGGAGCCAGTGTTGTGCCAAACAAGATCGGTACAATCGACTCGGTTGAGTTGAGGTCGCGGTGAAAGAAACAGGCGACAAGTGAACCGAGCATCACTGGCACAATGTTGCGAGGGTGTTTCCCAAGCGCCCCAAAACCGGTGATAGTCAACATTGCGCCAACAATCGGGCCATTGACCGGACCACGCAAGCCCAACACAAAAACGAGCGAAAGAAAACCTGTTACGCCCATATTGAAAAGCGTCAACCCATTGCCATGCAAGACCACAAAATCCGAAAGCAGTCTGCCGCTGTTGCTCAGGAGTTTGGGGTAATCGCGAATATTGCCCTTGTTCAGTATCAACCCAAAAATCACGAGGCTCAGCGAGATCACCACAATCAGGATTACCAGTTGAGGGCGGTGAGCCGTGTCTATGATGCTAACCGGATTAACCTCGATTCCAAACAACCGAAAAACTGCCACCGCTATCATTCCGATGATTCCGGCAGTAAAACCAATATTGTAAAGGTTGTAACCATGGTGAAACCGCAGGAAGGAACTGGATAGCGGTGGGATAATCAGCCCGATCAAAAAACCAATCGCAAGCGCCAGGGGTAAGCTAAATGTGAGTTCAAGCCCGATCCCAAAGGCAAGATAATTGATCAGCGGTCCAATAGCGGTTCCCATGAAAGCCTGGATCAAGAGGTTTCGCAAAGGGGTTTTTTCGATGCGGGAATAAACGATCACACCCAGCACAATTGGCAGGGTATTGAAAAGGTTGGTGCCAAAAAAGGCAAAGCCCCCGGTCGTTAGCAGTGCTGCCAGAGAAGGACCGGTTATGGTTGCTTTTGAAAAATGGATGATAGCCAATTCGAAAAGAATCACCAACGCCACGTTCAAGAGCGTCGCCCCCAAACCTCCGACCGCCACAAAATCTGAAAAAAGATGACAGGGGTCAGTGTTGATCCGCACCAAACCCTCCCACAGCTGAGCGGGAGTGTTGATAAAAAAGGCAATCGCAATAGAGACCAACGCCAGGATGATGAAGTAACGCATCATCAGCGGATGGTTTTTCTTGATGTCAATGTCGGTAGGCAATTGAACTCTCCAGTCTACTTTGTCGCGCAGGCGATGCAGGGGTCGAAGGCTCGCACCACCCTGCCAACAGCCCGACCGAGTTCGCTGTTGATGCCGTCGACGCTGACATAGCGTTTGGCAACCACCATCAAAGCCCGGCGGATAGCAAGCATGTTGTGCACGGTCGGAATGATGAAATCGGCGTTCTTGATCAGCCCGTTTTCAACCTCATAATGGTGAAGCAGCGGTCCGCGCGGTGCCTCCACCAGCCCATAACCAACCCCATCACGAGGGGTGTACCCAACCTCGGTTTCGCCATGTTCCAGGTCGCATTCAAGCATTTGCCGTGCTTTTTCAAGGGCATATACCAGCTCAATTCCGCGGCACAGGTCGAAGAACATGATCGCGTGGGCGGGGCGACCAAAGGTCTCTACAAACCGCTGCAAATAGGCATCGGCTTTTGGAGTGCCCATCGAGCTGGCGAGATTGATCCGTGCCAGGCTATTGGCGCGCATGATCTCGCCTTGGAAGCTGCTGATACCAGCATAAGAATAATCGCTGTCTTCAATTTGCAGATATGACCCAAATTCATGCGGGCTAAAATTCTGACACTCCCTGCCTTCCGGGCACATCAGCCGCAGCCGGTTGCTGTTGAGCCTGAAATTATTGGCTTCTGTCGATGCCAGGTAATAGGTTGGTTCGTCGTCTCCCCACGAGCCGATGCGATCGCCCATCTCCAACGACATCTGCCAATAAGTATCCACCAATTCGGCTGTGATCGGCAGCAGCTCTTCAATAGTCTTAATCATCTCGTCTGCTTTTTGGCGTGGAATTCCGCTGGTGACGCCACCGATCACGGTTTTGATCGGATGAATAAATTGACCACCAGCCAGGCTGATCAGGTCAGTGCCAATTTTGCGGATGCGCAGTGCAGACTGTGCCAGCGAAAACTGGCGCTCTTTATCTTTTTGAGATTCTGAAACCTCAAAAATTGAGCTTGCGTTCACCCTGTCTGGCATTGTGAAAATAAACAGAGAAGTCGCCTGGTTTTGAATCAACTGACCCAGCAACAAGACCTCGCGGATATCTTCTGCTAACGGCGGTGGGGTGACCCCGAAGACGTCTTCCAACGCTTTGACAGAAGCCACCTGGTGGGCGGTTGAGCAGACCCCGCAAATGCGTGGAACGATCACGGTGATTTGCTCTGCCGGTACGCCCTGCACATAATAGCTGAAACCGCGCATCTCCATTGCCTGGAAATCCGCCCGGAAGACTTCGTCATCATGGATATCGATTACCACGCGTGCGTGACCTTCAATTCTGCTGAGTGGATAGGTTATCGTAGTCATCAGATCATCTTCTCTTTCGTCCGCAGTTGTAGTGCTTCGTCCTGGGTGTAGTCAGTGAACTGGTCAAGGAAAAGCGAGAGCCAGGGAGACTCCAACGCCTCGTTGATTTCTTCTTCCGGAATGTCAGTCATGCGGGTAAATACGCGCCGGAGGTTATCAAGCACAAATTTAGGCTCTTTGTTCAGGTATGGGTTTGCCGGTCCACGACAGCCTACACAAGCATGCCCAGGGCGGGTGCACAATGCCCCACAGCCACCGCGGGTGGATGTGCCGACACAAACGTAACCCTGGTTGATCAGGCAGATATCCGGCAGGGTTACTCCACTGCGCATGCCCGTGATCGTAGTTGGGCGCATATCCTGCAATTTTTGACGACCGCATTCCTGGCAAACAATTGATGGGATTTTGGCTTGATCGGCATCTTTCAGGGCAGTCATGAACAATTCCGGTGTCGGAGGGCAGCCCGGCAGGTACAGGTCTATGTGGACGAAGCGATCCAGCGGGAACGCGCGCGGCAGCATACCGGGAAGACGCAACCGGTGCGATGAAAGCAGGTAGGTTTCGCGGGCTTGGTGCTCTTCACGTATTTGCGCGACCCCGCCCGAAAGCGCACACGTGCCTACAGCAATCACTTTTTTAGAGCGCGAGGCTCCCTTGCGCAGGTTGTGGATGTCTTCATCAGTGCGCACACCACCCGAAACCAGCAGCACTTCCACATCATCCGGGATTTTGTTGGCGGTGACGACCAGCGGCATATAAACCAGCTCGAAGTTATTAATCCATTCGACCGAGTTCATCAGCGAGACCTCACAGCCTGAACAACCAGAGAGTTGTAAGACAGCGAATTTTGGTAATTGCTTTTGGGATTCCATATATGGCTCCAATCCACAGAAATACTGGATTTATCCACTAATTATAGTGGATATTTCCACAGTCTCTCCAACAGTTTCCCACAACTTATCCACACCAACACTTTGTTTCAGCCGCAGCGACGCGAAGTTTGCAGCAAATGCAGTCTCTTATTATCCGCATCGATCAGACTTATCTCGGGTAGAATCAAGTGAACATAAAAATTGGAGAGATATAAATGCAACCAACCCTTGATCAAGTAGTTACCTGGACAACTGAAGCCACCGATATAGCCTTGAAAATGCAGGGTGAAAACCTTAAGTCGCATTATAAAGCCGCCTTTGAGCTGGTAACTGAAGCTGATTCTGCTGTTGAAGCCTATCTAATCGAGAAAATCCAGGCTCAATTTCCTGATCACTCGATCAACGCAGAAGAAAGCGGTGAACATGATCGCGACAGTGACCATAAATGGTTTATAGACCCGATCGATGGAACTTTGAATTACTCGCATGAGCTGCCGATTTGGGCAGTCTCGGTGGCATATGCTTACAAGGCTGAGCTGCAAATTGGTGTCATCTGCAACCCGGCAATGAAGGAGACCTATTCAGCAGCCAAAGGGCAAGGCGCATTTTTGAATGGTGAACCGACCAAGGTTTCTTCAATTGGCACGATGAATGAAGCTCTCCTGATTACTGGCTTCCGGAGGAACGCCATAGGCACTCCACGCTCCAATATTCGCAATTTCACTCGTCTGAGCCTGGAAACACAGACGATTCGCCGGCTTGGTTCGGCAGCGATGGATCTTGCCTACGTGGCTTGCGGTAGAGCGGAAGCTTTTTGGGAGATCGATCTGAACCCCTGGGACGTTGCAGCCGGCATCCTGATCGTACGTGAAGCCGGCGGGGTAGTGGATAGCTTGTATGGTGATGGTGAATTATTGATTGGCAAAGTGAACATTTTGGCCGCCAACCCGCTCATCTTTCCCCAAATGCGCTCGGTTTTGCTTGAAGAAAGAGATAAACTTTAGGAAGACTGCTGCTCAAGTGTAGAAAAAAATATAAATTGATGCCGAAATAATCAAAATCAGCAATTCTCAATCTGAAAATTTAAGCTTTTGCCCAAATTAAGTGCAAAATCTATGGTCCCGTAATCGTACGGGGAGGTCCCAATCGAAAGCGCTCACCCACCGCCTTAGACTCACTGCCCCATCACATACATAAATCGATGGATTTAACTCTATTTATGTCACCAGCACGCAAAGGTTTTTCGCTACGAATTTTTCATGATCACTGAGCTGATGGTGTCGGCGACATTTTCGCACTGGTCACAAATACTCTCAAGCTTGTCATAAATCTGCACCCAGACCATAATTTTGATTGGGTCTTGCTCTTTGATATACAGTTCCCTGATCTCCTTGAAATACATAGCATCAGCCAACTCTTCAATCACATTGACTTCTACGATTTTGTTGGCAATCAAATCTGATTTTCGGAAGTTTTCGAATTCATCAAAACAAGCCTTCATTGCCTCTGTACTGCGGACGATCAGGTCAACAAAATCGAACGCGCCAGGTCGCATTTCTTTGACGTTATACATAAAAAACATTTGGCAGACTTCTTCAATGCTGTCCAGCACATCATCAAGCATGTAAGAAAGGGTGGCGATATCTTCCCGCTCAATCGGTGCGATAAATTCCGAGATCAGGCATTTCATCATCTCGTGCTTTTTCAGGTCTGCGGCATGCTCAAGTTCGTGCATGGCTTTGTTTTGCTCTTCAATTTTATCGGGATCGTAATTTTTAACCGTATTTTCCAAAAAGTAGGCAGCCTTAATTGCATCTTCGGCAATATCGCTGAACATTTTGAAATAATTATTGCTTTTTTTTCTTGCCATTTTTCTCCTCTATGCAAAAACGCGGATCAAGATCCGGGTGACAATATAACCAAGCAGTCCACAGCCAGGGAAGGTCAGCACCCAAGCGAGCACCATTTCCCTGACCACGCCCCAATTCACCGCGCTGATACGTTTTGATGCTCCCACCCCCATGATGGCGGTTGTCTTCGTGTGGGTGGTCGAAACAGGCAGCCCGTTCCATAAAGAGGCGACCAGCAAAGACAGTGCCGCAGCCAGATCAGCCGCGAAACCCTGGTAGGAGTCCAGTTTGACCATGTCCATGCCGACAGCCTTGATGATCCGATAACCACCGATCGATGTGCCCAAAGCCATGACTACAGAGCTTACCAACATCAGCCAAATCGGGATCTCCATCGCCCCGCTAACGTTCTGCCCTTTTGCAAGCGCCATGCCGATCAGGAAAACACCAATGAATTTTTGACCATCCTGAGCGCCGTGCATGAATGCCATGGCAGCTGAGGCTCCAATTTGGGCGTTTTTGAAACCTTTCGTCGTTTTCCGACGATCCATGTGCTTGAATATTGCTTCGATTAGTCTTGAGATTCCCCACCCCAGCCCAAAGCCACCAACGGTGGAAAGAACCAGACCAAAAATAACTTTGATCCATTCGGCACCATTGACACCCTGGAAGCTGTTGTAATACGCCACAGCTGCGCCAGTTAGCCCCGCGATCAGGGCATGGCTCTCAGAAGTAGGGATACCAAAGTACCAGGCTGCAGTCGCCCAGATCACAATCGATGCCAGGGCGCCGCTCAGGGCGATGGAACTCGCATGGGTATCTGTGCCGAAATCGACCATGTTACTGATTGTCACGGCAACACTTTGGTTGATCATTGTCATCACAAAGACACCCAAAAAGTTAAAAAGGGCTGCCATCAGAATGGCATCTTTGGGCTTGATCGCCCGGGTGGAGATGCTGGTCGCGATTGCGTTGGGGGCATCGGTCCAACCGTTGACTAAGATAACGCCAAAGGTCAAAACAACCGTGACTAACAAGGCTGGGTTTGCCAGAACTTCCTGTATAAATTCCACAAAAAAAATACCTCTACGTCTGTTTACAATATTATAAAGTCTTTAACGGATTAAGGAGTGATTCGGGCAGTTCTCGATATAAAGATAAACCATGGTTTATTACATAAGCGTAGGGGAGGTTCCAAACGTGAGCACTCAATGATCGGACACATAGCCAGACCTCCCCAACTCAAGAATTGCGGACAGGCATTGAAGACCGGAAAAATAGCCGTAATCCAACGGGGTGGGTTTAGCTAATTAAAAAAGTTAATTTTGCTCACGCTACCGTTGTTACAATTTCGTTAACTCAGTTCGTGATACACTTTCTGCGATGAATCCGAAGAGCCTGATTTTACTTGAATTTCATAAAGTCCTGGAGCGATTGAAAGCTTACGCTAGCTTTCAGTTGTCCGAAAAAATGGCAGCCAAATTACGCCCCACCAGCAGCCTTGATAAAGCGCTGCTTCTCCAGCAGCAAACCAGGCAGGCTCGCCACCTGCTTAGCCTGACCGACGCGCTGCATTTTCGCGGCGCGGTCGATCTGCGTCCGCTTGCCGATCAGGCTCGTCGGGGCATGACGCTGGAAGCCCCTGCCCTACTTTCGCTTCGAAATACGCTGGTAGTCTCCCGGGATGTCAGACGTTTCCTGCTGGAAAAAGTCGAGGAAGCGCCGCTTCTCTCCGAAATGGCACAAAACTTATCTGATGGTTTCGGTCTGATCGACCTGGTCAATAAGACCATCAACGAACGCGGCGAAGTGCTGGACAGCGCGTCAACGCTATTAGCTCACATCCGCGCGGAACTCAAGGTTACTCATTCGCGTCTGATGGACCGCATGAACCGCTATTTGACCGACTCCAGCAGCGCGCGCATGCTCCAGGAAACGCTAATCACTCAACGGGGTGGACGCTACGTTATTCCTCTCAAAGCCGAGCACAAAGGGCAAATCAAATCGATCATTCACGATCAAAGCTCCTCAGGCGCGACTCTGTTTGTGGAACCGCTTGCAGTTGTGGAATGGAATAATAAGTACCGCCAACTCGAACTGGATGAGCGTGATGAGGTTTTGCGTGTGCTTCATAGTCTGAGCGGTGAGATCGCGAAATATGCCGACGACCTGGCACATACCAGTGAGGTGATGGGTGAGCTCGACCTGATCCTGATGAAAGCGCGCTATGCCGATGACCTGCATGCCTCCGAGCCGGAGTTGGTCGCTTTTGAAAAACGAACCGATTCCGATCACCCCGGCAGTCACATTCACCTGATTCGTGCCCGCCATCCACTACTCGCGCCGGACAAGGTTGTGCCCATTGATGTCCAGCTGGATAAGAAAACATTCGCGGTTGTTCTGACAGGACCAAACACCGGCGGCAAAACGGTGACTTTGAAAACCATCGGTCTGATGGTTCTGATGGCGCAAGCGGGGCTGCAAATCCCCGCGCGTCCGGGCTCGCGCATCAGCGTCTTCCAGGATGTGTTCGCTGATATCGGTGATGAGCAGTCGATCGAACAATCACTCTCCACTTTCTCAGGGCATATCAGCCAATTGGTGCGCATCTTGCGGCGGGCAAATGCTCGTTCGTTGGTTTTGTTGGACGAGTTAGGTTCCGGCACTGACCCGCAGGAAGGCTCTGCCCTGGCACAGGCGGTTCTCGATTACATGCTCAAACGCTGGATCACCTGCTTTGTTGCCACCCATTTCCCCGATTTAAAGGCTTATGCGCACGGCACTGCGGGTGTGACCAACGCGAGTCTCGAGTTTGACCTGGAAACGCTGATGCCCACTTATCGTTTGATGATCGGCTTGCCTGGTCGATCGAATGCCCTGGCAATTGCCAGACGGCTTGGGTTGAACGAGGAGATACTGGATGCTGCCCGGGAAGAAATTAATCCTGACAACCTGCAGGTCGATGACCTACTGGAGGAAATCCATAGGCAGCGGAACCTGGCTGACAAAAATTTTGCCGCCTCAGAGCAAGCTCTTCGATCCGCTCAAAAGAAAGAGTCGGAGCTGGAAGCCCGTCTGGAAAAGCTTGAAACTGATCGCGACAGGATATTAGACCAGGCGCATGCCCAGGCTGAAGAAGATCTTGAAGCTTTGCGCGATGAGGTTCGCGAATTGCGAAAAGTGATCAATCGACTGCGTGCGCAGCCGGAACGCAAAGCGGAGCTGGAGGAAGTGCAGGAAAAGCTTGAAGAGCTTGAGCACACTCAGATAGAGAAGCAGATTCACCATCGCAAGCAAACACACATGCCGCGCAAGCCAGGCGGTCCGATTGAAGTCGGGCAGAAGGTGCAAATTAAGCGCCTGGGAGTTGAGGGGATTGTCACGGCGATTGATGGCGACCAGTTTGAAGTTCAGGCGGGGGCTGTGCGATTGCGTCTATTAGCCCAGGATATCACCAGGAAGGGCACGCTTGTTGAAGAGGAGCAACCCCTGAAACCAAAACCCACTGAACAACAAGGGCGCACAACTCTCCCCGGAATTTCGGGTGCCCCGATGGAGTTAGACCTTCGCGGTCTGCGCGTCGAAGACGCTCTCGACGAACTGGATGATTATCTTGAACGCTCCTACAGTTCCGGGCTTCCTTTTGGACGAATTATTCACGGGAAAGCCACCGGCGCACTGCGTGAAGCCGTTCGCGAACATCTGCGTCGAAGCCCCTATGTTTCGCGTTGGGAAAGAGGTGGTGAAAATGAAGGCGGAGACGGTGTCAGCGTTGTTTTCTTGCATAACCCCCATTAAAGGAAAGATTGCCACTAATCCGCTCCCTTATTACTGGCAATCCTTCTGCGCCGGTCCCCTGCCACCAGCGCCAAAAAGCTAACTGTTTTCAGAGTATAGCATAAACAATTATGCAATTCAATAATCATTTTGACTGGTTGTGAACTTAGCACAACGCTAATTCCCAACCGCTAAAAACATCTGCAAAGGCTATATATACGTAAGCATAAGGGGATCTCCCAAACGTGAGCACTCAATGACCACCTGTGGGTTTAGCTGATTTTAAGAAAATTTCATTGTTGAATAGACCTGGTAAAAAGCGTTCATTGAGAGTCTGTCATTTTGAGCTCAGTTGCGAAGAATCTTGTCAGCCGGAGGACAAGATCCTTCACTTCGTTCAGGATGACAAGTTGAAAACAGGATGCCATATTTGCTGGTGAATTAGGGGGGTGACATATTCGCTGGAGAATAACAATTGTCAGACATATGTCTTGACAACAAAGCTGTCAATGGTAAACTAATTGTGGGGAACAAAACGAAAAACTTATGTCTACATCCTGAAACACATTCAACGCAGAGCATTTGAGCAAACCATGCAGGTTCTATTTGCTATGGTCTGCGCACATTAACAATTGAAAGGAAAAAAGGATGTACCAACTAACCAAGATCAACAACTGCTGTCATGTGTTCGATGCCGAGCGCAATCGCTTCGTCAGGAGCTCAGCCGCCAACCTCCGCAAAGCTCTCGGATCGGCAGGGGTGCCCCAGACCCGTAGAGAAATGCTCAGTTCTGCAAGATGGGAACTCTGCCAGGTCAGTCACTGCCGGGTGAGGCAATGTAAGAGCAAACACTATATTGCCCGGTAATCGCAGGGCAAAACCGAAAAGCAAAAGCCCCTTCAAATGGAGGGGCTTTTTGGTGCCGAAGGTGGGAATCGAACCCACATACCCGAGGGTACGCGATTTTGAGTCGCGCGCGTCTGCCTATTCCGCCACTTCGGCGTGGCTTCAAAGTATACACTCAACCCGGCTTTGCCGTCAAGAATTTCATTTTTAAAATAGGGTCGACGCAGTCCTTGAACTTAGTGTCTTGGTGATACCGATGGAATCAACCGGCAAGGTTGCCCAACATGAAAAAGTTTTCTTCCCCATTGGTACGACTGCTATGTCGCCTTCTGCCCAAGCTTTCGATTGCGCAAGTTGACCTCAGCTTCTCGCGTGTGCTATACTTTTTTGAGGGAAATGAGTGATTATTGCTTGTTTTACGCAATTAAAAAAATATAACCGGTTCAATACCGGTAACTCTTGAACGATAAGGAAAAATAATGAAAAGTAAGAAACTAAGAATCATACCTCTTGGCGGTCTCGGCGAAGTCGGTAAAAACATGACCGTTTATGAGTATGACCACAAAATTTTGGTTGTTGA
>JAAYZW010000168.1 GCA_012514645.1 Chloroflexota bacterium | reverse complement strand
ACCATTTAAAGTGGCTTGATCCTGCCTGCTCAACCAGTTTCGGTGTTTATGGAGTTGAGCTTTCACATATTTGCAACCGGAATAACGTTTTTGGGTTATAACATCACTATTATCTCGTTAATTTATTTCCGCTGGAGGATTAATGTTAGAAATATTAGATGTAGACAGCAGATCACTGCGTAGGGAATTTGTCGATTTCCAATATGATCTTTACGACGGCTGCCCGCAATTTGTGCCGCCTTTTAGATCAGACATTTTTACGATGATGAACAAGAAGAAACACCCATTCTATGACCATTCTGATTCTGACTTTTTCCTGGCGAAACGGGATGGCAAGCTGGTCGGTCGGATCGCGGCGTTGGAAAACAAACCCTTCAATGAGTTTCACAACACCAGGGACAGCGAGTTTTACCTGTTCGATTGCATCGACGACCAGGAGGTCGCTAATGCGCTTTTTGATAAGGTAAGCGAGTGGTCGCGGGCAAGGGGTATGAACCGGATTGTCGGTCCGAAAGGTTATGGTCCGCTTGATGGCTACGGTGTCCAGGTGGAAGGTTTTGAGCATCGCCAAATGATGAACATGATGAACTACAACTATCCTTACTATCAGCGCCTGGTTGAAAATTATGGATTTGAGAAGGAAGTTGATTTTGTTTCCAGTTTTTTGGCACCACAGGAGTTTGTCTTGCCGGAGAAAGTGTTAAAAGCGGTTGAAATCGTCAAAAAACACGGCAAACTCAGGGTGATGAACTTCCACAGCAGGAAACACATTATGGAGTGGAAATACAAAATTAAAGACACTTACAACCGTGCTTTTGTTAATAACTGGGAATACTATCCTCTCAGCGACCGTGAACTGGATTTCGCAGTGGACAACGCCATCCAGGTGATCATACCAGAGATGCTGCAGATTATCCTTAACGAGGATGATGATGTTGTTGGGTTTGTATTGCCTTTTCCTGATGCCTCTGCCGCCATGCAGAAGAACAAGGGCAGGTTGGGACTAATTGGCGCTATCAGGTTACTGCGGGAATTGCGCAAGACAGAATGGCTGACCTTCAACGGTATCGGTATTTTGCCAGAGTACCAGGGCATGGGCGGGAATGCGTTGGTGTTTGAAGCTCTACTCAAAGCTACACGGACTAACCCCCGTTTTATTTATTCTGAACTAACCCAGGTGGCTGAGACAGCCACACAAATGCGCAAAGATCTTGAAAACCTGGGTGTTAAATATTATAAAAATCATCGGGTTTATAAGAAAGAACTCGAATAGACTGTGAAAAGAACTGCGTAAATGCAGTTCTTTTATATTAACAGAGTAAAATAGGAAGAGCGGGTGATGGGATTCGAACCCACGAATGTTAGCTTGGGAAGCTAATGCCTTACCACTTGGCAACACCCGCGTAGCGACATTATTTTACACCGTTTTGATATTATTGGTACGAGTATATGACCAAAAAACCAACTTCAGAAGCTGAGCAATTTGTCAAGAGCCGTAGAAGCTCCTTTGGTGCCTCATTCCAAGGGTTAGTCTTTGTGTTCAAGACTCAAAAAAACACATGGATACACCTGGCGGCTACCATCGTGGTGTTTTTAGTCAGTGCTTACCTGGAATTGGAGCTATTGGAATGGGTAGCGCTCTTACTGGTGATGGGCTTGGTCTGGGTGGCTGAATTTTTGAACACAGCCATGGAAGTAATTGTCGACCTTGCCAGCCCGGATATACACCCCCTGGCTAAGATAAGTAAAGACGTTGGTGCAGCATCAGTACTGATCGCAGCGTTTCTGTCTGTTATTATCGGAGTGCTGATTTTAGGTCCGGCGATTATAGAAAAGTTTAACCTTTTTGGTTAAGCTTTGATGTTGTAAATTAAAAATGTAAACGTATACTATTTCGTATAGAAAAATGACTTATTGGAGGAAGTAATATGTTTGAAGAACCGATTAACGTGACGGATGCTGCTTTTGAAAAGGCGGTCCTCGAAAACGAATTGCCTGTTATCGTCGACTTTTGGGCTCCCTGGTGTGGTCCCTGCAGGATGGTAGCGCCAATGCTGGATAAATTCGCCAAAGAATTCGCCGGAAAGCTGGTTATTGCCAAAGTAAACACGGATGAGGATCAGGAATGGGCTGGCAAGTTTGGCGTGCAGGGCATTCCAACCATGTTGATGTTAAAAGAGGGCAAGATCATTCACCGCCAGGTTGGCGCATTGCCCGAACCGATGTTGCGAGATACGATCAAACAATTCCTGGAAGTAGCCCAGGGCAATTAAGTCACGAAATCAACATCAAAGAGCCGCTGGCATGCGGCTCTTTTTGCGTTACTCTAATTTGTTGTTACGGTGCAGCAGTAAATGTGCGCTTACGAACAATGTCTGCACCAAGCAATTGCAGTTTTTCTTCAATACGCTCATAACCCCTGTCAATTTGACCTACATTGCGTATAGTCGATTCTCCTTTCGCGGAAAGAGCTGCGATCACCAAGGCAATGCCGGCACGAATGTCAGGGCTATCTAATTTCTCGGCGTTCAATGGGGTGGGTCCATTGACGATACAGCGATGCGGGTCGCATAAAATAATCTGCGCGCCCATCGAGACCAACTTGTCGATGAAGAACATGCGGCTCGGGTACATCCAGTCATGGAACAAAATTGTGCCTTTTGCCTGTGTGGCAATCACAATCGCGATGCTCATTAAATCCGTTGGGAAAGCAGGCCAGGGCATCACGCTGATTTCGGGGATCGCGTTGCCAAGATCTGGCTGAATGACCAGTTTTTGCTCAGCAGGCACGATGATGTCGTCGCCATCAAAAATCATTTCAACGCCAAGCCGTCTCAATACGAGCTGGATCATCCGTAGATAATCAACCCCAGCGTCCTGGATACGAATCTCTCCACCAGTCACGACCGTAGCACCAACAAAGCTAATCACTTCCAGGTAGTCCGGACCGATCGTGAATTCGCCTCCATGCAATTGGTCGACGCCTTCAATGGTCAAAACATTCGATCCGATGTTTTTAATCCTTGCGCCCATCACATTTAACAGGTGGCAAAGCTGCTGGATATGCGGTTCAGAAGCGGCGTTACGGATATGTGTGGTACCTTTAGCGAGTACCGCTGCCATCACCGTGTTTTCGGTGGCGGTTACGCTGGCTTCATCCAGCAGAATATCTGCGCCGACCAGACCATCGCTGGAGAACTTAAAAAATTCCTGGTAATCAAATTTTGCGCCAAGTTTCTCAAGCGCCATGATGTGAGTATCCACGCGCCTGCGGCCAATCACATCGCCTCCAGGAGGGGGTAAACTCAGCCCGCCAAAGCGGGCAGTCATAGGACCAGCAAGCAAAATGGAAGCCCTGATCTGTCGGCATAGATCTGGGTCAAGATCTTTGGGGCGAATATGGGCAGCTTTGAAAATCCAGGTTGATGTTTCAGGAACTTTTGTTATTTCGACACCCAGGCTTTGCATCAAAAGCGCCATTGTGCGGGTGTCGTCAATATCGGGCATGTTATGCAGCGTTACAGCCTCGCCGGTCAGCAAACAGGCAGCCATCATCGGAAGTGCGGCATTCTTGTTCCCAGATGGTCGCATCGTTCCATGAAGAGGCTTCCCCCCTCTGATGATGAATTTTTCCATTGTTCCTCCGACTATCAGGCGATCGGACCAGAAGCTGGGACTTCAGGACCAACGTTTGCTTCATATTTTTTGAAGTTGTCTCTGAATTTTTGTGCCAGCGCTTTTGCCTCAATCTCGTACTGCTCGCGATCTTCCCAGGATAGTTCGGGGTTGAGTACTTCGTTGGGAACGCCAGGAACTTCGTCAGGGATTGCGATGTTGAAGATCGGGTGCAGGTGAGTGGGTACATCATCCAGATCGCCTTTCAAGGCGGCACTGATCATTGCGCGGGTCAATGGCAGGTTGATACGTTCGCCCACGCCAAAGCCGCCGCCGGACCAGCCTGTGTTTAACAGCCAGACACGGGTGCCATGCCTCTCCAATCGTTCTGCCAGCAGCTTGGCATAAACTGTTGGTTTCAAGGGCAGAAAAGGCGCGCCAAAACAGGTCGAGAAGGTCGCTTCAGGTTTGTTGCCCAGACCGCGTTCTGTGCCGGCAAGTTTCGAAGTGTAACCGCTCAGGAAGTAGAACATGGCTTGTTCTTTGGTTAATCTGGACAGCGGGGGCATAACGCCAAAGGCGTCAGCGGTCAGCAAAAAGATATTCTGTGGATGTCCACCCACGCCGCCTGGAGCGTAATTGTCGATGAAGGTTAATGGATAGGATGCGCGTGTGTTTTCGGTAATGGTGTTGTCGTCAAAATCAGGGTGGTTGTTCTCATCAAGGGGAACATTTTCGAGCAGCGCACCAAAACGGTTGATTGCAGACCAAACTAAAGGTTCATACTTCGGGTTAAGGCGGATTGTTTTGGCGTAACAACCCCCTTCAAAGTTAAAGATGCCGTTATCGCTCCATCCGTGTTCGTCATCGCCAATCAAAGCCCTTGCTTCGTCAGAAGAAAGCGTGGTTTTGCCAGTGCCGCTGAGCCCAAAGAACAAAGCCACATCGCCTTCTTCTCCGATGTTCGCGGAGCAGTGCAGCGAGAGCACATCGCGCTTCGGCAAAACATAGTTCATCAAGGTGAACACCGATTTTTTGACTTCTCCGGCATATTTTGTGTTGCCGATCAGAACCAGTTTTTCGTCAAAACTCAGGGCAACCATGGCAGGCGAGCGCAACCCATCGGTTTCCGGATCACCAACGAATTCTGATGACACCAGCAGTGTGAAGTCTGGATCCTGGTGAGGCATTTCGGACGTATTGGCAATGAACATATTCGACGCTGCCATGTTTTGCCAGGCAAGGTTGGTGACCACGCGAATTCTGATCGCGTTTTCAGGGTCGGCGCCAGCCAATACATCGCGGATATAAATTGGTTGATCTATTAATGAGTCGATCAGCTTGCCTTTGACCCTGGAAAAGTTTTCGGTGGTCATAGGCTCAGTACCAGAAGCAAACCAAAGATCGGGGTCATTGTTTTCTACCAAATACTTGTCATTAGGAGATCGACCCGTAAACGGTGAGGTGTTGACCACCAATGCGCCGGTATCAGCCAGAATAGCCTCGCCATTTTTCAATGACTCCATTACCAATTGTGGGATGCTCAGGTTGTATTTAACCTCCCGTACAGCACCCAGACCCAATTTTTCCAGTTCAGCTCTCAGCACTTCTTTGACTTGATTCATATTGATTCCTTTTACTCTCCTTTTATTGGTTGTTGAATAACGTAAAAGCAGGCTTCCCATAGATCGAAGATGAGAAGTCAGTTATTGGTAATGCGGGGTAAAAACCACGAGAAGCCACACCTGAGATCCAGCCGCGTTCAGCGATAGCAGCTGCGTAAGCGCTATAAAACAGTGCCTGGCATTCCAGGTCCACATTCTGACTGCTGAAAGCCGGATTATTGGCACTCAGGATTTCTGCTTCATCCAATACCGGATTAATCTGGACGGACTGGAAGGAAGCGCCATTTATACCAAGATAGACTGGCTTATTCTGGGCGTCACGGAAAGGCAAGATTGTGGTGTCAAGATAGTTCCCAACAACATCATCGTTGTAAGTCGTAGAGCGCTGCAAATCGGCATCGATTAATAAGTAAAAGCCTTGGGCTTTTTCAAAAAATGAATGGCTCTCTGGTTCGCCCGAACCAACCGCCTGCGCAAGCAGCAGCTGCCCTTCATAATATTCGTCAGTTTTTGTGAGCAAACTGTTCCAGATATCTTCGCTTGTTTTGGGAGTGCCAAAGTTCTCGCCAATCGTCTCCATGGCACCCGGGTAGCTATTAGCCACCTGCGGACCACCAAGAATAATCTGGTCTGCTTTGATGGCAGTCGCCAGCTTGATTGTATGCATGACCATTCGTTCGTAATCGGCATACCATTGCTGCCACCAGATCATCGATTTCATTGAATCTTTCCACCAAACCTCTGCTTGGGTGGGGAAGATCAATTGAGGGTAGATGGCAACCTTCATTCCTTGCTGTTGGGCTGTCACCGCGAGTTGAGCCAACTGTCTTGATGGGATTGTTGCAGCCGGGCTGCTGTCAATTACTGGCAAATCTTTGTAGAGACCAACTTGCCAGGAAGGTGTCAAAATCAGCCAGTTAAAACCACCGTTGGTTAATTGGTTGATCAATACCGAATAATTGTGGGTCTGATGGCTGCTGTAGTGTGGGTCGAGCTCCACACCAACCAAGGCTTCAGGGTCAAAATTGACTGGTTCAATTGCTGATTGGCTTTGCACCAGAGGCTTCCACATTCGAAAACCGCTGATTTGATCTGAAATCTCAGTGGTCGCACCAACTACGAAAGACCTTGGAGCTGAAACTGACAAGGTTTCTTCCCCAAGAGTACAATCTGCGTTTCGGCAATAGCGGTAGCTGACGGTTTCTCCATCGACCTGGCGAGGGTAATAAACCAAAAGCCATTCGTTATTTTCCATAGACCACATGGGAATTGGATTGCTCCAGGTGCCAGTATTAAATTGCACATAAACAGAGTCACCGATCTCAGCTGGTGAAGGGGAGGTGACGAGCATGGACACTGGTTTTTGTTGCTGTGTACGCCAGGTTGTTACCTTTTCGTCAACAATCGCGTCATGACCGGGAACCACGAAGTGTCGGAAATGTCGAGACCCATCCGCACCGCGTTCACTGTTTACCAGTGCGTCGCCGAGAGTGTATTGGTAGCGCAGATAGCTTCCTGCAAAGAGTTTAAGGTGAGCAATGTAATTGCCATCGGCGTCCCTGGTCATAAGCGGCATGTTAACTGCCAGAGCCCCGTTCCCACCCTGCATATCCGCATAAGTCTGTCCAAATTGCCCCATGTTGCCGGCAATTCGCACCGGCGCTCCCACGGCTTCATTCGGCGGGGTCATCTTGAAGCTTATCGTGACTTCAACCGCCGGAGTCATGCGCACGATCGCCAGAGTCGCAAGGTTCTCAACCATGTTGACTTCCTGCTGAAAGCTCAAATAGCTGCCATCAGCCAGGGTTGCCACAAGGTTGTGTTTTCCTACCGGCAGACCACGGATGAAAAAGCGACCGTTCATGTCGGTCAGGGCTGTCAGCCCGGCGACATTAACCAGCACATCGCCAAGCGGTGCCTCGGTGCTGTCGTCTGCGACAACGCCATTCAAGTCCACCAACGGACCGGTATAAGAGGCTTCTGTCCAACCGGCGATGATGTCAGTGATCACCAGGTTTTCTTTGACAACTGCTTCTCGGAACTTCAACGTTTTTCCATCCGGGCGAAGCTCGCCAACCTCAATTGGATGGATCAGTGAATACCGATAGGCAACGGTCGCGCCGAGCGGCAGCATAACGCTGACACCGAAACCAGTCTCGGTTTCAGTCATCGCGACCCTCTCCAGATTGTAGTTTTCGCCGGTTACCAGGTCGAGAATATCCAAAGATATTTGATCTTCTTCAGAAAAACTTTGCGCGGGCTGCGCGAAAAAAAGTACTTTTACAAGCTTTGGTTCGACAATCGTTGAAGGTATCGGAACCGTTTCGTAGGATTCACCAAGGTTTTTAGGTTGAAAACTGAGCGCGCACCCAGAAAGAACACAAACAGCAAGCCATAAGCTCACGATTATTTTCAATTTGGGCGACTTTTGCTCCACTCATTCCTCGGTATCTCTGATGATTTGAATAATGTAGTCCATGGTTTCAGCCAGGCTTCCGAGCACACCATTAATAAACCTTGGTGATGAATCTGTACCGAACATTTTTGCCAGTTCAACGGCTTCATTAATCGCCACTTTTAAAGGAGTTTTCTGATAAAAGGCAACCTCCCACAAAGCCAGGCGCAGGATATTGCGATCAACCACTGCAACCTGGTCTAATGGCCATTCCGGAGCGTGTTCGCTGATCAATCCATCCAGTTTCGCAGCGTTCTCACGCACACCTGTGCTCAATTGGCGGGCAAACTCGTATTGAGTTTCGTCGAGGTTCATTTCTTCCGATCGTTCATCCAATACTTCACCAAGTAAGTGATTGGTGAGATCCAGTTCAAATAAAACCTGTAATGCGACAACCCGAGCCCTTGTACGTTGTTTCATAGTGATCTATATTTCAATATCCACATCATTAATGTGCACATCAATTCTAGCAACTTCCATGCCAACCATCTCGGTAATAGCCCGGTTTACCCATTGTTGAATCGTTTCGGCTACCAGGCGGGCATTATGATCGCTGGCAATAACAACGCTCAGATCAAAATAAATCTGCTCGTCTTTGATTTCGACCTTAACGCCTTCATTTTCGGGAGAAGTGATTTGCAGCTTATCCTCTGCCATTCGGCTGACGCCAGGAACAGCCAGAGTAGTCAGCTTGGCGATTGTGCTCAGCACAGATGGGGCGATCGTCGTATTACCAATCGTGTCGGCAGGTTTTGCGATAGTTGGGTTAGTCATTCTATTCTTCTTCGTCTCTCTCACCAGGCAGAAAGCCGGTGCGTAATATCGTATACAATGCGATCTGATCGTCAGTCATCTCGTTAGTTTCATCTACTTTGCGCATAGCTTTAACCACAGCGGCATAGTCAACGCCTGCGGGCCAGCCCTCGGCGAAACCATTGATGGGGTCTTCATACACAGGCAAAGTCTCTGGTAGATCAAACTTAAGACTTTCCAGCACCTTGTCGATCGCTTTGCTATTCTTATCATAGAGTTGTACCCAGGCAGCTAAAATCACTTTGACGAAACGAGGATCCGTCTCAAACAGTTTATCAGCTTCACGAACCAGCAGCCGTTTTGGGGCGGTCAGAGGATTACGAAAGCCGTGGACTTTGACCTCGCTTTTCAGGGTTTCTACCAGTTCCTTGCGGGAATCATCGGAATACACAGAAAAATCTGCCAGCACATTCTCAATAATCTCCTCGCGGAACCATGGTTCAATAAACACGTTAATCGCGTGTAGTGGTTTCAATTCGCTCATACTGTTCCTTTCTCTGAGTCATCGCGACCCGGAGGTTCTACATTTCGTCGTCGTCTAATTCGTCTTCTTCTTCTTCGACTTCCCAGAGGCTTTCGGAATCGTCATCCTCATCCCATTCCTCAATTTCCTCTTCCCAGTTACCTAAAGAAACTGCGTCTTCGGTAGGGCGGTAGGTGAGGCAGCCGTGATCGGGGCTGATTTCAATCGCTGCCGCGCTGCAATAACGCTCATCCAACAATTCGCAATCAAGGTATTTACATCGGATTTTCGTCATAAATTTCTCCAGTAAGTTGCTTGCACATCGCTCGCATTTTACCTTAGACCAGGGTTAGCGTAAAGCCAACAGACGGATCATCCGGGGTGAACCCTGGTTGCTTCCATCACGTTTGGCAGGTTCTCGAGCCGTGCTAACACACGGCTTAACTGACTAATAGTCGCAACTTCCAGCACCAGGTTGACCTTAACCACATGTTGCCTGGTGGTAAAAGATAAATCAATCAATCGCACAGGTTCGCTTGAAAGCACGACAGAAATATCGCTCATCAGCCCCTGGCGGTCATACGCGGTAATTTGTAGAGGCACAGGGTAAGTCTGCTCTGAAGTACCCCAGTCGACCTTTATCAGCCTTTCTGACTCTTCCATTCGCATGGCATTTGGGCAATCCATTCGGTGAATAGTGACACCGCGACCACGCGTAATATAGCCAATGATCGGGTCACCCGGCATCGGGTTACAGCAGGGCGCGAAATTATGGGCAACACGATCGAGTCCCATGACCGTAACAGTGTCATCGGTTTTTCGCTTGCCGGGAGCCTCGACGACCAGGTCGTCAGATTTCAGCGAATCGGCTTTTAGTTCTCCGATTCGATTGACAAGTCTGCCAATTGGAATATCACCAGTACCGACTCCTACATAGAGGTCATCGACCGTCTTGAGGTTAAAAGTGACCAATAGCTGGTCGAGATCGACATCGATAAGTCCCAAGCGCTTGAGTTCTTTCTCAATTAGCAGCTTGCCATGCTCAAGGTTTTGACCCCGGTCCAACTGCTTGAACCATTGTTTGATCTTGGAACGTGAGCGTGAATTATGCACCAGTCCCAGGCTGGGGTTGAGCCAGTCACGGCTGGGACCACCGCGGTTCACAGACAGAATTTCAACCTCGTCGCCGGTCTTGAGCGTGTAATCCAGTGTCACCAGTTTTCCATTAATTTTGGCGCCCCTGCAGCGATGCCCGATGTCGGTGTGCACCTGGTAGGCGAAATCGATCGGCGTCGAGCCCTGCGGTAAATCAACCACATCGCCTTTGGGCGTGATTACATAGACACGATCTTTGAACATGTCGGTGCGCATGCCTTCGAGCAGCTCCTGGTTGTCTTCAACTTCCAGGCTCCAGGCAAGGAGATTGCGTATTGTGCTTACTTTTTGCTCGTACTTCCCTGATAGGTGCTTCTTGTTTTCTTTATAACGCCAGTGAGCAGCAACGCCATATTCTGCGCGTTGGTGCATTTCCCAGGTGCGAATCTGCACCTCCAGCGGTTTGCCGTCAGAATAGACCACGGCAGTGTGAAGTGATTGGTAATCATTTTGTTTCTTCGCGGCGATGTAATCGTCAAACTCGCCCGGGATCGGTGAGAAATGGGTATGAATAATGCCCAAAACACGGTAACAATTTTCGACATCGTCAACAATGATTCTGACAGCCCGCAGGTCGCGAATGCTGTCAAAATTCTTTTCTTTGCTTTGCATCTTTCTGTAGATCGAGTAAATATGTTTGGGTCTGCCAGTTATCTTCGCATTCACTTCTGATTTTTCAAGCAAATTCTCGAGGTTTTCGATAATTTTTTCGACCTCTTCCATTCGCTTGGTTCGCCGCAGGGTGATATGTTCGGCGATTTCTTTATATTGCGTTGGATTGGTGTAGCGAAAACCAAGGTCTTCCAACTCCCACTTCATCTGCCAGATTCCCAGTCGATTAGCGAGCGGGGCAAAAATATCCAGCGTTTCCTGGGCAATTTTTTTTTGTCGGTCTGGCGGCAAAGCGCTCAACGTACGCATATTGTGCAGCCGATCAGCAAGTTTGATTACCACAATGCGGATATCATCGCCGATTGCCAATAACATTTTCCGTAATGTCTCAGCCAGATCTTCGCTTATTCTTGTGCTTGATAAGGGAGCAGTATCTGCCAGGGGCTTCCGTTCGTCAGGTAACTGATCTGCCCTGGAAATATATGGCAAGGCGGTGATACGAGAGACATCTTCAACGAATCCGCCGATGGTGTCGCCAAATTCTTTCCTTAACTGCTTGCTGGTTACTTCTGTATCGATGAGGACATCATGCAACAGAGCGGCAGCTACAACATCAGCTGCTGCTTCCATTTCGAGCAGAATGCTGGCAACGCCAACGCAGTGCGAAAAATATGATTGTCCGTTAGCGCGGGTTTGCCCCTGGTGCGCGTTTTCTGCGAAATGATACGCCTTTTCGATCTGCTCACGGTCAGTCCGCGAGTAGCCTTCTGGCAGCTTATTAAGGAATTGTTCTATTTCCATAATGACAGGTTTATTGTAAACCAAATCGGAGCGTATTATTTTCGTTAAAATTATACACACCGCTTGTCTTGCGGTCTTAGCGGCAGAAATATTGACACTTTTATTTGAGCAGTTCTTTGCTGTCGAACGAACGGTTGTATCTCATCTCAATCAGACAGGTCTCCTCAGCGCGGTCCATGGTTCCATTAACGACATTGCTGAGCAATTTACCCACGCCTGGTCCGAGCATAAAGCCTTGTCCACACGTGCCGGAAGCGACCAGATAGCCGTCAATGCCATCGACCGGACCGATGATCGGGTTTCCATCGGGTGTCATCGGATAAGTCCCGCGCCAGGTTCTGCGGACGCGGATATTGCCCAAGATTGGCATCAGATCCACCAAACGCAGGCACGATTGCGGCAGGAAAGCGCTGGAATTTTGGGTGAGATCACCCCAGATCCGTGGTTCAGGGGTCAGGCAAAAAATGATCTTACCAGTTGGATGTTGATAGAAATAAAAATTGCTTGAACCAGGGCAGGCACGGATATCAACCACCATGGCATCAAACATTGGCTGGACTGGTTCGGTAATGCCGGCTTCATGCGCATCGGGCATAACCGGAATGTCAACACCAAGCATATTCGATATCTGGCGTGCCCATCCACCGGCAGCGTTGATAAAGGTGCTGCAGGCATAGTATGCCTTGTCTGTCTTAACTCCACGCACCCGGTTTCCACTAACCTCCACGTCTGTTACCCTCTCGTTAAAATTGAACCGCGCTCCGGCTATCTGTGCCTGTTGCCAGAAAGAAAAAGCAGCTTTGAGCGGAGAACAGCTGCCATCTTCAGGCGAGAAAGTACCACCGAGCAAGCCTTCCCGGTTGAGGTGTGGTGCAATATCAAGAATCTCTTCTTTATTATGCCAATCAATATTCAAACCCAACGAATGCTGAAGGTCCAGCAAACTCTTGAGGGTTCTTTCTATTTCGTGAGTATAGGCAACAAAACTATAACCGCCCGAACGCCAGTCAATATCGTCTCCGTAGGTTTCTTTCCAGGACGAAAAAATCTCAATAGAGGTAGAGCATAGATTAATCTTGGAAGGATCAGAATGCGTCGCGCGGACACCACCAATGGCATGTTTGTTGGATGCCTGACCAGGGCTGGGCAATGCCTCGATTACCAGGACGCTCAAACCACTTTGAGCCAGGTACATAGCAGTTGGCGTGCCAATTGAACCAGCGCCGGCAATGATCACATCATACGTTTTATTTGCACTCATCCGTTAATTTCCTGTCTCATCAGAGTATTCAATAAAATCCTTTACCGGCACTTCAACGAATGCTGGTCGAACCGGCGGATCTGTGACTTCAGCCAGGGGCACCCCCTCAGCCGCAAACATGCGCCTGATCAGATTCAAACAAGTCTTCCCACCACAAGAGCCCATGCTCGCATGCGTGACCGCTTTGATCTGGTTGATATCTTTTACTCCCAGCTTGATCAGTTTTCTAATTTCTCCGGCTGTGATGCGTTCACACCGGCAAATGTAATCATTATCGTGTGGGTTTTCTTGAATGGCAGATTCTGGCTCAAACGGTTTTACCTGACTCGGTTGAATTAGCTTGAAGCCAGCGACAAGTTTTGCGATTGCCGTGGGAACTTCCACACTAAGCAGCCTTGTACCGTCCTTGTATCCGGTGACTGTTTTGATCTTCTCGATTTTATAGCTTCCGAGCGCTGCTCCGTCAGTATCGGTCAGTTCGATGTCAGCGCCGACTGCAATGTTGACGAGATTTTGTTCGACCGGAAGACTTACCAGCGCGGTTTGGCTGCGTTTACGGAAGTCGACCAGGCTGACAGCTAACCCCGGGCAGACTGCCACGCAACGACCGCAGGCGATGCATTCATCCGATCGCTCCTCGTCAAAGTGGGGCAGGTGTCGGATGTCTTCTGGCGAAATAAAGATCAGGTCTCGTGGGCAAACAGTTGAGCAGGGGTTGCAGGGAATCTCCTGGTTGCAGTGGAAAACAGGGAAAACACCGTCAAGCTTTTCGATATACTTCTCCGGAACTACAATTCCTGGTCTGGATTTGAGGATTTCTTCAGTTTCGAGCCAATCAGCCGGAACCTCCCGGACTTCTTTACCCAGATCTTTGGCAATTTCATTCCCGACAATCTTACCGGAGAAAATCGCCGCTGATGCCTCAGCAATCTCATTGGCATCCCCTGCCGCAAAAACAGTCATGCCGGTTAGCCTGGCAACCTGTAAAAACTCATCAACCGGTTCCAAACCAACCGCAATCAGCAGTGTGTCGCAATCATAGACTTTTTCGGTTCCAGGAATCGGTTTGAAATTTTGATCGACCTCGGCGATGACCACCGCTTCAACTTTTTCATTCCCCCTGGCTTCGATCACGGTATGCGAGGTGTAGATCGGCACACCCGAGCGCACCAATTTGTCCTTATGCACCTTGTACCCGCCGCATTGTGGGGCTGCTTCGACCAAACCGGCAACATGAATACCAGCCTGGATTGCATGGTATCCGGCGATCAACCCGACGTTTCCTCCGCCGATGATGAATAAATTGTCACATGGGCGCACCATATCGCGGTTCACCAACGTTTGAAAAGCCCCGGCGCCGTAAACTCCGGGCAATGTATTGCCATTGAACGAGAGGCTGCGCTCACGCGCCCCTGTGGCAACCAGTAAGACTTGCGGTTTGACGTGTATGTTCTCTTTCTGGTCGCGATACACTCCAACCACATGATCTTCAAATACACCGATTGCGGTTGAATTGCTCCAGATTTGAACAGACGGGAGTTCACGCACCTGTGTCTCGAGGATTTTGGCAATATCAATGCCCCGGGTGCCGGCATAGACTGCTTCAGTTGAGCCAAAAAATCGGTGGGTTTGCAGCACCAGTTTGCCGCCCAGGTGATTCTTATCGTCAATCAATAAGACATCCACGCCCAACTTGCCGAGTTCAATAGCCGCTGATAATCCGGCTGGTCCTGCGCCGAGGATCAGAACCTCACACTCGACAAAACGTGGAAATTGGTCGACTTTCGGTAGCAGTTCAAAATCTTCCGGCAAACTGGGCAAACCATCGGCTGGTTCGACCCGCATACCGGCTGTAACCTCGGTCATGCACGACTTTACCGGCAGCCCGTTAGCGATCACCATACACTGCGAGCACTGTCCGTTGGCACAAAAAATGCCTTGGGGGCTGTGATCTTTGACGTGATGTCGAAAAACCTGAATACCCTGGGCAATCAGGGCGGAAGAGATCATTTCGTTCGGTTTTGCGTAAAAAGCTTTTTCTTGCCAATAGAAAGGAATTGTTGCGTCGCTTTCATCGATCAGAATGGGATGAGATTTGATGCGATAATCGGTCATAAACTCCTCAAAAGGATTATTCGGATTGGTGCTTTATCATACCACCAGAATCTATATCTGACCCGATTTCTAACATTCTGATTACTGTATCAAATTTGACTAAAGCCCCAAAAAGAGAGGTCCTGCAATAGGTAGAAAGTAACATCACAAGGAAGAACTTTCAGATGAAAGACCATATGTCATACTGAACGAAGTGAAGGATCTTGGTGTTGGCGCGATAGACCGTTTAGAATTTTCGCAACACTGTGAACACTAAGTGAAAGCAGCCCGGAATGACAGCCTCTCAATCACTGCTTTCTATCAGGTCTGGTCAATGTTAAAACAGAAACAACATTCTGTTGCTGGTCATTATGGAATATACACCGGTATACGAAAGCCTCAATAGCCGGACCTGCACTGCGCTCTCGGTTGGTGGAAACTTGTGAGTGTCTGCATTCAGGGAAGAGGTTGGATGGGTGGTTTGATTCTCACACCTTTCAGGTCGACAAATCAATAATCATCAAAAATCTCCTGGTATTTCTGATCCAGCTCGTCATCCGCCAGGTGTGAGTATCGCTGCGTCACGGCGATATTGGTGTGCCGCGCCAACACCTGGGCTAATTTTAGATTGCCGGTGCTGCCTAAAATCGTGGTTACAAAATAATGCCTGAACGAGTGGGGCGTGATCGTTCCAACTGCATCTTCACCCAAACATTCACGCACACGATCCCGCACGATCGCCCTTCCAGTCGTGGTTGAAATCGGCTTGGTCTTTTTGCCAACCGCCTTGTCGTGCCGGGCAAAAATGGGCAGGGCAGCCAGCGCCTTACCTCCGGCGCCATCCAGCTCTGCACGAGCTTGCAGATAATCGCGCATGGATCTGATGCTCCGTTTTGAAAAGCGTAATACCGCTTCCTTGTTGCCTTTTCCGACAATTACCGCGCGGCTTTCATGCCAGTCAATGTCGCCGCGGCGCAGGTTGCAGGCTTCGTGCACGCGCAAGCCGGTGTCTGCCAGTGTTATCAAAAACGCCCGGTCGCGCAGGTTGATCAACCGCTCAAGATTGTTCTCAACCGTTTCATCCCTCAGTGCTTCCGCGTAATCCAAAACTATTTCAATGTCAGACTTAGGAAATTGGGGCAGACGCACGCCGGGTCGCCGTGTGCGCTGTTTGATGAGCAGGCGAACACGCGGCAGGTTGACCTGGGCAAGATCTTCCCCGGCGATGTACTCATAAAGCCCAACTGTAGCAGTCATGTATACCTGCTCTGTGGACGAGGCGTATTCCTTTAGAGCAGTCGCCATCCATACTACCGCGTCTTCCTTTAGTTGAGTAATCTCATTTTCTTTGGTATCTATGCCGTTTGCAATCAAAACCTCGGTGAATAAACTCATCGCATTCGCGTAAGTGCGATAGGTGTTGGCACTGCGCGAGAGCTTTATTGAATTCAAATATCGATTAATACAATCCTGAATAGACATAGATGCCTCGTATTACCTCATGTTAGCGCATAGCTTTATTAAATGATTAACTTATCATAAGTATATCCTAACATTTATCGACTTACACCTTCATTTGGGAGTTATACTCAGAAAATTGAAAGTGAGGACTTGATGGGTGAGGAAGTCGATTGTTCATTTCGAAAAGGGGATAGGTGGTTTCGCCTGAGAGCTTGCGGGATTCTATTGAACGAAGGCAAGGTGTTAATGGTACGCAATAAGCGCGATCCTTATTACTATTCTTTGGGTGGGGGTGTTTTGCATGGTGAAGAAATCGAACAGGCAGCGGTTCGGGAGGTATTTGAAGAGACTGGTTGTAGATTAGAAATAGACCGACTGGCATTTATTCACGAAAATTTCTTCATCGGTGACGACGAGATTGGACCTTTAAATGGCTTGATTTGCCATGAACTGGCGTTTTACTATTTAATGAAATGGAATCTGAATTATCAGATAAAGAGTTGCGGAAAGACTATTGACGGACTGGCTGAAGAACTGGTTTGGCTTGAGATCGATAAACTTTCAACACAAGAGATTCCTGTTTATCCAAAATTCTTTGAAACAGAATTATTAATTTTGACTGACGCACCAAAGCATATCGTCACAAGAGAGTGATCATAGAAATTTTCAAAGCCTCGCTGATACTATCTACTAAAAGATGAAAAGCCGCTTTTCCTCGCCCTCGCCAAACTTGCGATAATGGTACTTATCGTAACCTTACACTTTAATTTGTGAATTTCCCCCTCCCCCTTCGATTTCGATCGGAAAAAGCGTCTACTCGGGCTTTGGTAGGAATCAAAGTCATTTGATCAAGTTGATCAAAACATTTTTTTTTAAAGTTCTGTCCAATATTACTTTGCGTTACTTCCCCCGACCCTTCAGTACTTCCCATGCGCCTTTCCAGGGTTCGCCAAGCCGGTTTTTGTCTGAGACTTCAACTTTTCCGAAATTTTGAGCCACCAGGATCAGTTCTGACGGGATTGTGGACCAATCTTTCGCCAAAACTGCCTTCTCAAGCGCTAAACGGTTCGGCTGGGTCCAGCCCCACTCCATTCTAAAGCGATCTGCCTTGAGCCAATAATCGCGCTTCTCCCAGGCAGTCGCGCTGCTATCAACTGATTCTTCGATCTTTTCAAGGGCTAAAACGACGAATGCCGCCATATCCAGACTTTCGCGATCAGGCTGCCCTTTTTGCATCAATTTTCGGATCGCCAAGACGATCGATTTGCTCAACCGGTTTCGATATGTTGTTCCGGATTCAGTTGCTTTAATTGCCATCACATAATTCCTTTGTTTTGTAATCGCGGTTATTATAGCCCACCCCCACCCCACAAGTCGATTGCATATGTAGGATACGCATGGTAGTATTTTACAACTTCCAATCGAAATTAGGGTAAACAGGTTCATACAAAACAACGCCAGGCACCCCCGCCCTCTTCTAAACAGATGCTCCCAAAACTAAACCGAAATCCAAAATGATTTCTGAGAATTGGCAAGTTGGTCACACAGCTTTCTCACGTACTATTGACTCGGATACTTTATTGGGACAACAAAACTATAGCGCTTCTGAACCCTCGATGCGCGAGAATTGGCTTGTGAAATGGATAACATAGCTGCACTTTTCCCCTTCCCAAATATTAAATTTCCGATATAATAACTTCACAGACAAGCGTCTATATAACCAAATAACCTAAATAGAGGCGCGGCGAATCGCGTAGAAACTTTGTACAATCCCAGGACTGGGAAAAGGATCGAATTATTCGTCGCCGAAGGGCTTCCGGAGAGTCCTCTCCCCCGCCTTGGTGTGCCGAAGCAAATTCGGCCATTGTCATGCCATTGCATGGAGCGCTATGTGTTCTTTCTTAACACATAGCGTTTTTAATTCGAAAGGAGAGATAATGAACGAAGTTTTGATCAGGTTAAGAATCGGGGCTGAAAATGTTCACTATGGTGGAGGGCTGGTTGACGGTGCGTTTATCACCAAGCTCTTTGGCGATGTCGCCACCGAACTGCTCATCCGCCGCGATGGCGACGAAGGGCTCTTCAGAGCCTATGACAATATCGATTTCCTCGCCCCGGTCTATGCCGGCGATTATATTGAAGCCAAAGGTTGGATCACCAGCGAAGGTAATTCCTCCCGGAAAATGGCTTTCGAAGCCTGGAAAGTGATCGCACCGAGACCTGAAATCAGCGATTCTGCCGCCGAGGTGCTGGCAGAACCTGTTTTGGTTTGCCGCGCAAGCGGTACCTGCATCGTTCTTAAAGACAAACAACGCCTTGGTTAGAGGGCGAACAAAACCAAAAGGAGAGAGTAAATGAGTAACAAAGTAATCATCACCGCAGCCATCAGCGGCGCTGAGGTAACCCAGGAAATGAACCCTGCTGTCCCCTACACGCTCGAACAATATGTTCGCGAAGCTAAATTGGCATACGAAGCTGGGGCAGCAATTATTCACCTGCATGCCCGCTTTGACGATGGCACCCCAACACAGGATCGCGAACGCTTCCGTGTTCTGATCGACGCGATCCAGGAAGCCTGCCCCGAAGCGATCATCCAGCCGTCGACCGGCGGCGCAACCGGCATGACCGCTGAAGAAAGACTGCAGCCAACTGAGCTCAACCCTGAAATGGCAAGCCTGGACTGCGGCACCATGAATTTTGGCGGCGACGAAATCTTCGTCAACACCGAAAATATGATCATCGAATTTGTTACCCGGATGAATGAACGCGGTATCAAACCTGAGCTGGAATGCTTCGACAAAAGTCATATCGATATGGCGCTGCGTCTTGTGCGCAGGGGTCATATCAAGCCGCCGCTGCACTTTAACTTTGTGTTGGGCGTCAACGGCGGCGCCACCGGTACCCCACGCGACCTGCTGTTCCTGAAAGAGTCCATCCCAGCCGATGCCACTTTCACCGTCACCGGTGTTGGGCGCTGCCAGTTGGACATGAACGTAATGGGAATGATTCTTGGCGGGCACGTTCGGGTTGGTTTTGAAGACAACCTGAAATTCAACCGCGAGCGGGTAGCCATTTCTAACGCCGAATTTGTTGAGCGGATCGTTAGAATCGCCAAAGAGCTGAACCTCGAAATCGCAACGCCGGCAGAAGCCCGTCAGATCCTGGGAATGCCTGAGCGAAAATAATAAGTTACTATCACTGGAGGAATTGAATTTATGAAAATGGGCAATAAGTATGGCGCACACCGCGTAATCGAACCAAAAGGGCTGCTCCCTCAGGCTGCTCAGAAGATCGACAATAGTATGGAAATCTATGACAACGAGATCCTGATCGACGTTTCAGCATTGAATATTGACTCAGCCAGCTTCAGGCAGCTCTGGGCTGCGTCAGAACAAAACGAAGACCGTTTGCGCGAAATGATCCTCGGGATCGTTAGCGAGCGCGGCAAAATGCAAAACCCGGTTACCGGCTCGGGGGGTATGTTGATGGGCAGCATCGCCCTGATCGGTCCCGCGCTGCAAGACCGCAACATCAAAGTTGGCGATCGCATCGCTTCGCTGGTATCTCTGTCGCTCACACCTCTGCACATCGACGAAATCCTGGCTGTGCATCCCGAGATCGACCGGGTGGATATCAAAGGTCAGGCTGTTTTGTTTGAGAGCGGCATTTACGCCAAACTCCCTGATGATATGCCTGAAGCTCTGGCACTGGCAGCCCTGGATGTCGCTGGCGCGCCCGCTCAGACAGCCAATATCGTCAAACCGGGCGATTCAGTGCTAATTTTGGGTGCCGGTGGTAAAAGCGGCATGCTTTGCGGCTATGAAGCAATCAAGCGTGTTGGTCCCTGCGGTAACGTGGT
>JAAYZW010000167.1 GCA_012514645.1 Chloroflexota bacterium | reverse complement strand
GGACCACAGACAAAGTAAAACAGCTCCTGGTAGTTCTGTGGCAGGTGCTCAAGCATGATCTCCTTGGTGATGTAACCGCGGAGGGGGTAGTCTTCCGATTTTGGTTTTTCCAACACCTGGACGAAAGCCATATTTACCTTCGTTTTGAGGGCTTCAAATTCTTCCTCGTAGAGGGCGGTGTCTTCGTTAAGATCGCCATAAAAAACATAGCAAGGACGGTGATCGTTGCGGTCTGCCAGCGTGTTCAGAATGCTCATTACCGGCGCCAAACCGATACCGCCGGCGATCAAGACGAGACCATTCTGCATGCGCGGTTCATTCAGGTTGAAGGTGCCGTAAGGACCATCGACATACACACGCTGACCCTTCTGCATGTGAGGGATCGTTGAGGTGAAGTCGCCCAGGTTTTTGATCGAGAAACGGATGTTGCCATCGGCTTCAGCGCTGCCCGAATAAGAAAACGGGTTGCGGCTGAGCACAAAGGGTGAATCACCGGTGCTGATCCAGGCTACCTGTCCAGCCTCGAAAGGTACGCCTTCGTGCCCATCTGGTTCCAGAGTCAGGCTATAGGTATCAGCAGACTCGCCGACGACAGATTTAACCATGTAGGGTTTCTTACCAATACGATACGGACGGATAATTCGGATGTAGGCAAAGGCAATCACCCAGACAGCGATTTCGAAGATCCAGATCGCTTTCATGAACGGGTGGCTGGTATAGTAACCCACGCGGAAGAGATGCCACATGCCAAAAACGAGGATCACGATCGTGAGCACGTCGTGGATAAACAGCCAGTAGCGGTAGTCCATCTTGAACGATTTGCGCAAAACAGAGGTGATACCGATCAGCAGCAGACCAAACAAACCGATTGTGCCAGCGCCGATCATCCAGGGGGCTTCAAAAACGTTCAGGTAGGTAGCGATCAGTGGGTTATACCAGCTGAGCAAGAGGAAGTGGGCAACAATCAGCAGGATCGACAAAAGCGAAACCCAGTGGTGGTTGTTGTAGACCTTGTCCATATCGAGGGCGTCTGCCAGCCAGTGGATACGACCAATCGAGATCAGCTGGATGCCAGCAATAGACATACCGATGAAACCGAGAAAAACGGCGGTGTCACGAATGCCATCCCCGCGAAAATAACCGGAAACGAGCATGGCTACCGCCGGCAGAAGCACCAGCGTGAAATATATTACATAAAATATTTGTCTTTTTTTAGATGGGCTCATGATTCGCCTTCTTGTTTCCTGGAAAGACTGCGACCCTAAGGTCGGGTCAGACCCGCGGTGGAGATGCCGCTGATTTCGGAAAGGTCTTCAATTGAGTCGAAGAGCAGCTGCAGAACATAATCGGCGTTGTGCACGTAAGCTGCTGGCTCTTTGGCTGCAAACATATAGTTGAAGCCTGCTCTGAGCATTCGGGGAGTAAAGGTTTTGTATTGATTGGGGAAAATACCTTCGCTCTCGTCAATGATGCCATCCATATTGGTGTCAATGAAGGCATATGGATAGGCACTCGTGTTTATACCGAAGCCGATACCATTGACTGCCTGCGAATATTGGTTCAGGGCTTCATTGAGGATCGCTTTCATCCCTTCGATTTCATCGAAGACCGGTTCAACCGTGCCATCGCCGTCATAATCGATTTTCGACATGCTGACACTGCGATAGTCTGCCCAGCCAGAGACGTTGGAGTGGCAGGTGGAGCATAAGCTGGCATCCGACTCAGGGATGTCGCGGGTGTGCAGTGAGTGCGGGTCGTGGCAACTGGTGCAGGAGTCAACCGTGTTGGCGTGTTTGAACGCGCCCACATAGGTTTTCCCCTCGTACTGATAAGCGACACCAGCATCGGCGCCCTGGTGCACTGCGGCGGCATGATAGTAGTGGGGGCTCATCAGGCTGGAGCCTTCGATCGCGGTATCGTCGTCCTGCCCGGCGGTGGTGTTGTCAACCGAAATGCCAGCTGAAAGACCGCTGTGGCAGGTCATGCAGACCGAGTTTTTGCCTGTGCCGCTGATCACATTTCCTGACGGGAAGGTGACAGCGTCGAGCGCGTGGGCAGCATCGCTGTGACATGCGGTGCAGCTTACTGGGTCGTTGATCTTGCCGGGTGCGTCCACTCTCCCAGCCTCAGAGCCATCAGCACCTACAAAATCGACAAAGCCGGAGGTGCTGTGGCACTTGGCACAGAAGGCGGGCACTTCGGCTGGATCGTCTTCATTCCAGTGCGTGAAGGCTTCCGATTCAGCATCAGCATGACCGGAGCGCCAATATTTGCTGCTGACCGATTCGATCGGCTCTGCCTGGACGGCTTGCTGCGAGGTATAGAACATCCACCCGGCGAGCAAAGCCGCTATAACTACAAGAATGATTACAAAATTGCGTTGATTCATAGGATTTTTCTCCAAAGTTGAGATAAATATATGTAAATTTATTATAAATGGAGAACGTCTGGTGTCAATGCTTACCGGCTAACCGTTGTGATTGTAAACTTGTTCGATTTACAAATGAATAATGAGGGAAAACGGTGTTTTCGGCTGAATGAAGCTGCCTTGAGAGGTAAGTTTTCATTTTTTCAGAGCGCCCGCGAGCACTCAATCATTGAGGGTAATTGGTCTGCTCGTCCGACTCAGGGAAGACGGCTGGTTTTGTAGGGTTGAGTTTTGGGGTTTGTGGTGTTGAAGTTTTGTGATTTGTAGTGTTGAGGCCTGCCTCAACCTCGAAACATTGGCGGGATGAGCGTTGAGGAACAGGCAGGCCAGTTCCCTACAAGACCACGTAAACGGAACAGGGGAGAGGGTGCGGCTGGTTTTTGTCATTCTGAACGAAGTGAAGAATCTTGCCCATCCGACCGACAAGATCCTTCGCTATACTCAGGATGACAAGCAGGGAGTGGGAAACGGGGAGCAGAGAGCGGGGAACGGGGAACCGGGGAGTGGGCAAAGATAGCTTCGCCGGTTTTTGTCATTCTGAACGAAGTGAAGAATCTTGCCCATCCGACCGACAAGATCCTTCGCTGCGCTCAGGATGACAAGTAGGGAGCGGGGAACGGGGAGCGGGGAACGGGGAACCGGGGAGTGGGCAAAGATAGCTTCGCCG
>JAAYZW010000166.1 GCA_012514645.1 Chloroflexota bacterium | reverse complement strand
ATGCACCAGTCTTCGATATTTTCCATCCAATTGAGGAAGACTTTCGTAAATCGTTCTGGCACGAATTTTACTTCACCGTTCAATACCGATTCCGCCGCCCTGGCTGCCATTGCATCCATCTTCACAAACCACTGCGTCGACACAAGTGGTTCGATGATCTCACCGCCGCGCTGTGAACGGGGCACTTTCGTCACATAAGGTTGTTCTTTAATCACCAACCCAGCAGCGTACATATCTGCCCAGATCGCTTCGCGCGCTTTGAAACGATCCTTACCGTTGTATGGTCCGGCGTTTTCGTTGAGCGTGGCATTATTATTCATGATATTGATCAGCTCCAGCGAGTGCCGCTGCCCGATCTCGTAGTCGTGCGGGTCATGCCCGGGGGTGATCTTCAGTGCGCCTGTGCCAAATTCTTTGGTCACATATTCGTCAGCGACCACCGGAATCTTGCGACCCAAAATTGGAACCAACACCTCTTTGCCGATGAATTTTTGGTAGCGTTCATCATCCGGGTGCACTGCGACGCCGGTATCGCCTGGGATGGTTTCAGGGCGTGTGGTAGCCACAGGCAGGTAGTCTCCAGAGCCATCCGCCAGCATATATTTGAAGTAATAAAGGGTGCCTTGTTCTTCTGAATACTCCACTTCCAGGTCAGAAACCGCGGTTTGTAATCCTGGCGACCAGTTGATCATGCGCGGTCCCTGGTAGACCAGCCCTTTTTCATAAAGCCGAACAAAGGCTTCACGCACAGCCCGGGAGAGCCCCTCATCGAGTGTAAAACGCTCTCTTGTCCAGTCACATGATGCTCCCATCCGGCGCAATTGAGCCGTGATCTGACCGCCATACTCTTCTTTCCACTGCCACATCCGCTTTTCAAAAGCCTCGCGACCAAGCTCTTCCCGTGATGTGCCTTCTGCTCGCAGTTGATTTTCCACCTGCAGTTGTGTGGCAATTCCAGCATGATCGGTGCCGGGCACCCAAAGAGTCGGCTCACCTTTCATGCGGTGATAGCGGATCATAATATCTTCTGTGGTTACGAACAATGGATGCCCCAGGTGCAGCGCGCCAGTGACATTTGGAGGCGGGATGACAATCACAAAGGGCTCGATGTCAGCGTCATGCCCTGGTAGATTGGGGTCATTGGTTGGCTGAAAATAGCCTTTTTCTTCCCAAATTTGATAAATTCTCTCTTCGTGTTCTTTGAAATCATATGCCTTTGGTAGTTCTGTCATCGTATGCCTCTCAGTATAAAAAATAAAAACTTTCGTCAAAAACAGAGGACGAAAGTTAATTCCGTGGTACCACCTCGATTCGGTCGCGTGGACCGCACTCAAGTCGAGCGCTAACGGGCTCTCCCGGGAAGGTCTAATCTCTTTCGATTTCTTCTTCCGCCGCTCTCCGGCGACTTCGGTTTATGGTTACCGCGGGCTTCTCAGCAACCGCCCTTCTCTGTCAGCACCTGTAAACTTACTGCTCCGTGTCATTTATTCTACCTCAAATTTATTGGAGAAAAGCAGATTATACAAGACAAGCGAAGGATCTTATTCCTGTCATCCCCAGAACGGTTCCTGGCAAACAAGATTAAACTACATCGCAGCTGATTCTCTGAATAACCGCTCGCCTTCATTACGCCATTTTGATAGCCGTAAGCCGTTTCTTCCTGAATCACAGATGCAAATTGGTTCAAAAAAACTGGGTTCCTATCGAGAACCCAGCTGAAGTACGAGATCGATCGTCTATTTATCCATCGTGATAACCTGGTCATCCCAGCGGTGCCAGCCATCAAATTTTTCATGGCAAACTTTGCGTCCTTCGCCCGGGCAATTCATCCCGATCAGCTCCAGATCAGCATCCACCATAATCCTGACCAGCTCATGGAACTTGACTTTCGGTTTCCAGCCCAGCTCTTCATTCGCCTTTGTTGGGTCTGCCAACAGGTAGTCAACCTCGGTCGGGCGGAAGTAGCGTGGGTCAATCTCCACATATTTACGCCAGTCCAGGTCCACATAACCAAAAGATTCTTCCAAAAAATCGCGCACAGAATGCGACTCGCCAGTACCAAACACATAATTTGTCGGGGTTTCCTGCTGCAGCAGCTTATGCATTGCTTCCACATACTCAGGAGCGTAACCCCAGTCTCGTTTGGAATCCAGGTTT
>JAAYZW010000165.1 GCA_012514645.1 Chloroflexota bacterium | reverse complement strand
TGGGCGTAAATTTAATCGCGTTGTGAATCAGGTTCACAAATACCTGCGAGATCTGCTCTGGGTCGGCATTCACTTTCGGAAGATTTTGCAGGCAATCCATGCTGAGAGTCAAGCCCATCCGTTCAGCCTGTAAGGACATGCGTTCAACGGCAGAACTGATCAAATTGCACGGCTCGCTCGGCTTAAGCTCAAAGTTGGAGCGCCCGGCTTCAATTCGTGATAACTCCAGTAATTCATTGATGATTTGGGTAAGGTTGTCCACTTCATTGTCCATGCGCAAGACAAACCTTCGCGCAGCCTGGGGATCATCCAGGGCGCCGTCTAACAAGGTCTCACTGATCGCCTTTAAACCAGCCACAGGGGTGCGCAATTCGTGAGATATATTTGAAACGAAATCCCGACGCACCGCCTCCAGGTTGTGTCTTTTCGTCAGGTCCTGGAAAAGTAAAATTTTTCCGCCAGCAGCTTCCAGTAATAAACCTGTAACTTTCAACACCTTGCGGGTTGAACCAAAATCGACCGTGATGGTCTGCTGGTTGCTATTTTCTATGTTCACCCAGAAATCAATAAGAGCCTGGTCTTGCAACACCTCAATTACAGGACGCCCAACTGCCTGATGTTTGTCGAACTGAAAGAGCATTTCTGCTGCTGAGTTCAGCGATTGTACTATGCCATTTTCATCGGCGATCAACACCCCCTCACTGAGCTGATCCATCATCTCGGAAAGCTTGGCTTTTTCTTTTTCAGCCAGAGACAATTCTTCAATCAAAATGTCCTGTTGCTTTAAATAGCGAATGCTTCCAATCAAACCTGCGCCAATGAAACCAATTATCAGAATAACCAAAGGCAGCAGACCTTGATCCACGATATCGTCCTTAAGAGTGAATAACAAAACAACAAATAACAGGTTCGCTGCCAGTATCAGGAGAAATTGCCAGGCTTTGGAGAGATGACAGTGTTTTTTCACGGGTCACCATTCAAATCGATATCCTGCCCCTCGAACCGTAATGATTCGCTCTGGTTTTTCAGGGATTGGTTCAATTTTTTCCCGCAGCCAATGGATGTGCACATCGACCGTCCGTGAGTCTCCTATAAAACCCCAACTCCACACGTGCTCGAGAATCATCTCACGAGTCAACACACGCCCTTTGTGCTGTGCCATAAAGGTAAGAAGGTCATACTCTTTTGGTTTTAGTGGCAAAACCTCCTTGTCCAAGTGCACTTCGCGACGGGATATATCAATTTCAAGGTTGCCGAAAACCAGGATTTCTGGCAGGTTGCCTTCCTGTGTCGCTGCGCCTATTTCTTCCCGCATCAGCCGTACTCTACGCAAGAGCGCTTTTATCCTGGCGATCAATTCGCGCATACCAAACGGCTTTGGCAGATAATCATCAGCTCCGACTTCCAGTCCAACCACCCGATCGATTTCGTCGTCACGGGCGGTCAGCATCAGGATGGGAATATTCGTCTCTTGCCTCAGCGTGCGGCAAACATCAAATCCGTCCATAACCGGCAGCATTACATCCAGAATAATCAGATCAGGGTTGATTGATCGCGCCAGGTTGAGCGCGGTCAAGCCATCACCGGCGACGACCACCTGGTAGCCTTCTTTTTCCAATCTATAAGTGAGCGTTTC
>JAAYZW010000164.1 GCA_012514645.1 Chloroflexota bacterium | reverse complement strand
GCGTTAGGGATGACAGAAATTGGCAATGTGGATTGGGAAGTTAAATATTCAACCGATTCGCGCATATGCTCCGGACCGGTCGAACAATTGAGACCGATCACATTCACGCCCATCCCTTCCAAAATTGCAGTCACCGCGGTGATATCAGTCCCCAGCAGCATCTTGCCGTTTACATCCAGCGTGACCTGAGCCTGGATCGGCAGCCAGCGCTGCTCTTCGGTAAACGCCTGGCGGATGCCATTGATTGCAGCCTTGACTTCCAAAATATCATTCGAAGTTTCGATCAGCAACAAATCAACCCCGCCTCGAATCAGACCGACCGTCTGCTCACGAAAAACGTCTGTCAATTCGTCAAAGCTGATGTCAGACATTTCAGGGTCATCGGTTGAGATCAGCTTACCGGAAGGTCCCATTGAGCCAGCTACGAAGCGTGGTTTTTCAAACGTAAAGAATTCGTTCGCGGCTTGTCTAGCAAGGCTGGCAGCCTTTTCGTTCAATTCAACCACGCGGTCCTGAAGGTTGTAGTCAGCCAGAGTCAGGCGGTTGGAGCGAAACGTATTGGTCTCGACCACATCCGCGCCTGCCTCAAGGAAAGCACGGTGGACACCCAGGACGACATCAGGGTTGACCAGCACAAGCGCGTCGTTGCACCCCGACAGGTGTTCGCCGCCATAGTCTTTCGCGCTCAGGTTAAGCGTTTGCAGCGTGGTACCCATCGCTCCGTCAAAGACCAGCACTCGCTTGTCGAGGGCATCCAGGTAGGCATTTTTCTTGTTCGTTGGTTTTGTGTTCATAGACCCTCACAGGTGTAAAAAAAGCCTCAACCGAGGCAGATACTCGTTGTCAATCGAAGAAAAGTTTATCACAGGATAGGTGTTGAGCGGTTTGACGTACATGAAGTTATAACAATCGTAGGGGTGGATTCAAAACGTGAGGAAAGCTGAAATTTTTTAATCAGCGAAACCCACCCCATCAAAATCACGGCTAATCTTCGGTTTTCAAATTGAAATTTTTGACATGAGTGGGTTCTTGTATTGGCGGGTTTTGAACCCGCTAGTACGAACAAAACATCTTTCCCACTCGATTCTTAATGTATAATTTGCCTATGCAATCAGACAATCGCCCCCAGCCTTTTTCCTATTATTTCCCAGCAATCCTGATCCTGCTCGCTTTGGGTGGCGGCGGGCTTTATTACACAGTCAATTACCTCCTACCAACAGTAGGACCACGCTGGCTGCTATACTTTTGCTTGCTTTTACTTGGAGCTGGTCTTTTCATGCCGTTGACCTGGTTTATTAACCGCCGCTTCCCTTCCAACCCCCCTGCCGGACCCAATGTGGTCATCCGCCAGGCGCTTTGGTTTGGTGTTTTTGCCGCGCTACTCGCGTGGCTGCAAATTGGTCGCGTGCTCACCTTACCGCTCGGAACCATCCTTGGGGCAGCCTTGGTTCTGATCGAATTCCTGATCCGCATGTGGGAACGCAGCCGCTGGAGCCCTGATCAAGCGGTCTGAAATGAAGCCTTTACGCCCGATTCCTTCAGTCGATTCCCTGCTTAACTTACCGACTATCTCAGGCTTGCAG
>JAAYZW010000163.1 GCA_012514645.1 Chloroflexota bacterium | reverse complement strand
GCCAGGTGGTGGGTGTGCCCTTGTCGTAAAGCATCGGGTGCGAAAAGGGAAACAGACGGCTGCGGGTTTGCCGCTGACCAAACTGCCAACTGCCTGAAGGAGACCAACTCTGCCAGCCATTGCTGAAGAACGCCGTCTTTTCAGAACTATTTTTTGAAAAACGCAGACCACCAATTTGAACATTTGCAAACTGAAAGCGGTCAATTTTGATGATCTCGGCAGAATTATTAACCAGCCAGACGCGTTGGAACAAAAAAGAGGAGTTTTGAGGAAGGTGGAATTCAACAAAAAACTCAAGGTTTATGCTTGAGTCATGATAACAAAGCGTGACAGTGGAATTTGCTGGATTCTCAACGACCGAATTTAGATCGAAACCTGCTTTTGCGGGCGGAACCAGGCTGAGCCCAAAGCTTGCGTGTTCGATAACCGCGTCCCGAAATTCGGTGGAAGCCAGGCTAAAGTTTTGCAATTCGGGATTTGCCGAGAATTCCAGAAAGGCGTTCGAAAGCGTGATCAGATTGACCTCCAGATGTTTTGGATCCACTCGAATCGGATCGGACCTTCCCGCAGCAAAACGGGAGAGTCGCCCTGGCAGTCGATGACCGTGGAGGCTTGCCCACCAGGATGCACGCCGCCATCCAAAATCAGCGCGACCCGTCCGTTTAACTGCGCGTAGACGTCTGCTGCGGTTGTCGGGTTTAGTCCTCCAGAGGTGTTGGCACTGGTAACTGCCAACGGTCCGGATTGTCGAAGGAATTGCAGTGCGAAGGGATGGTCTGGCATGCGTATAGCCAAACCAGGGTATGGGGTCAGCGAATGCGGCAGCCCCTCTATTTTAGGCAGGACGAGCGTCAGGGGTCCCGGCCAAAAAGTCGAAATGAGCGCTATCACTCCTGGTTTGATTTCGGCAGTCAAAAGGTCGAGCTGCCGCAGATCGCCAATCAACACCGGGATTGCCTTTTCTTCGGGGCGCTGTTTGGCGGCATAGATCTTTTGCAGGCTGATGTCGTTGATTCGCCCCGCCAAACCATAGAGAGTTTCTGTTGGAAAAACGATCAGATCATTCCTTTCCAACATCGAGAGCGCCAAAGGGATCGCTTCAGGCTCGCTAATAGGGACGATTTGCGTGAAGATTGTGCTCATAGCATCTCAATTGAAACCAGCCGATCCCTCTTCGAGAGGTCCTGGTAAAGGGTGATTTCTGCAGCAGGGAAGTAGCGCCGTGCCAGTTGGACGGTTTGCGCTCCCAGCGTTTCTTCGGTCTCGAGCAAAATTAACCCTGGCGTGTTCAAAATGCTTACTGACCTGGCAAGCAGTCTTTCAATCAATTCCAGCCCGTGTTCGCCTCCATCCAAAGCCAGGCTGGGCTCCCACGGCAAGCTGTTGACGTCGGGCAATTTCGCAGTAGGAATGTAAGGCAAATTGGCACAGATCAGATCTGTTTTGCCAATCGTGTCAGGCAGGAGGTCGACTCGTTCAAACAAAATCCGGTCAGAAGTGTTATGTTTCTGTGCGTTTCGGGCAGCGACGTCAAGCGCTTCCTGTGATATGTCGGTTGCCAACATCTGCAGGTCAGGGCAATTGCTGACCAGGGAGACTGCGATGCAGCCAGAGCCCGTGCCAACATCTACGCCCTTCCTTGCCCCAGACTGGACAGCGAGCCACGACAAGGCTGTCTCGACCATGAATTCAGTTTCAGGGCGGGGGATCAAAACAGAGGGGTTTACTTCAAATTCGAGCCCAAAGAACTCCTGCTTGCCCAACAGGTAGGGCAGAGGCTCGCCAGCTTCAAGCCGGCATAGCAGTGATTCCATCTGATTAGCTTGAGCTTTTGTCAGGTGCGTTTCCGGATGAGCCAGCAGCCAGGTTTTTGGTTTTCCCAATACGTGTGCCAGCAGTACCAGCGCAATTTGGTGGGGTTGGTCGATTTCTCTCAATCGATCGCGAAAGCTGCTAACGGCCGGGGTTTCATTTGTCATTGCTTTCAAAGTTCGCCAAACGTTCAGCTTCTTCGGCGTGCTGAAGTTCATCGATAAAGGTGTCCAGCTCATAACCATCCATCACCCCAGCCATGTTGTAAGACGACACGTTGATACGGTGGTCGGTCACCCGTGACTGCGGGTAGTTGTAGGTACGGATCTTCTCTGAGCGTTCGCCTGTGCCAATCTGAGATCGGCGGGCGGCGTCCAGTTCGCTCTGGCGTTTTTCTTCTTCCATTTCATAGAGCCGTGCCTTGAGCACACTCATCGCGCGTGTTTTATTTTGCAATTGTGAGCGTTCGTCCTGGCAGGAGACGATGATGCCGGTTGGTTTGTGATGGATACGGACAGCGGTCATGTTTTTCTGCACGTTTTGTCCGCCTGCACCAGCCGATTTATACACATCGATTTCAATGTCGGATTCGGGGATGTCGATCTCGATATCGTCGACTTCAGCCAGAACCGCCACAGTGACAGTGGAGGTGTGGATGCGTCCCTGCGATTCGGTCTCGGGCACTCGCTGTACGCGGTGGACACCAGACTCAAACTTAAAGCGTGAATAAGCGCCCTTGCCCTTGATGGTGAAGGTGACTTCCTTGTAACCGCCAATGCCGGTTTCGTTGGCTGAGATGATCTCTGTTTTGTAACGATGGATATCGGCATATTTGAGATACATGCGCAGCAAGTCAGATACGAACAAGCCGGCTTCGTCACCGCCTGTACCTGCGCGAATCTCGACGATGACGTTGCGATCATCGCGCGGGTCTTTTGGTACCAGTTTTGATTTTAGTAAACCCTCAATTTCTTCTTTTCTGGAGGTTAGCTCTTCGAGTTCCATTTTTGCCAGGTCGAGCATTTCACCTTCAGAGGCGTTGATCAGCGTTTCGGTTTCAGCAGTTTTTTCGAGATTGTGCTTATATTCCAGGGCAAGCGTGACGATCGGTTCGAGATCTGAGCGTTCTTTTGAAAGCTCAGCCGCGAGCTGATAATCCGAACCGACCTCGGCAAGGCGCTGGTCGAGTTCAGCAAAGTGTTCAAGAATTGATTCAAGTTTGTCGAGCATAATATTTTCGTTTATCCTATTAAATTCGGTATGAGATTATAACATCCCATTCTGCAACCCATAGGAGGAGATTGGACGAATGCAGACTGTCAGATCGTGCTGGTCTCCTGGGCAAGGGGAGCCTGAAAGATCATTACAGTCCATTACAACCAAACTTCGTTCAAGATCAAAAATGGTTTTATTGAGCGAGTATAATCCTCGTCCGGAGGTAACATGCAGTTATATTTTATTCGCCATGGGCAATCGGCTAACAATGCCAATTGGGATAAAAAAGGCGAAAACGCCTATGAAAGATCCTCAGACCCTCACCTGACCGAACTCGGGAACAGACAGGCACAGGCGCTGGCAGCGTTCATCGCATCAACCCAGTCGGATTCCGACCATGTGAGCGTTGGAGGATACCGCCATAGCGTCAACATAACCCATCTTTACTCCAGCCTGATGATCCGCGCGATACAGACGGGTACGATTCTATCTGAGACATTGGGAATCCCACTCTATGGCTTACCAGACGCTCATGAAATTGGCGGAGTATACCTGGAGCGTGAAATTGATGGAGTCAGCACAGTCAGCTTTGAACACGGGGTAACCAGTGCGTACCTCCAAGAGAATTACCCGCACATTCAGCACCTGCAGCCTATTCATGAGCGAGGCTGGTGGCAAGGCGGGCGGGAGGATCCTGACGCTTCACTTTCACGGGCAGAACGCTTGCTGCAATACCTTAGAAACCGTCACCTCGGCTCGGGACACAAAGTCGCCGTGGTGACACACGGCGGTTTCTTTAATTCCATGATGCGGGTACTCTTCAGTATCAACACAGAAGAACTCGAAAACCGCAATTTGCCAACCTGGTTTTCGTTCTGCAACTGTGCCATTACCAGGCTGGACCTGGTTAATGACCGGGTTGAGCTCACTTACCACAATCGCACCAGTTTCATGGAAGATGAGCTGGTAACATGTTAGGCTACCTATGAGAATCGCAATTGAAATCGTAATAATTTTTATGCTTATCCTGATCAATGGGATGTTTTCCATGTACGAGCTTGCGATGGTTTCAGCAAGAAAACCGAAGCTCGAACAGGAGAAACTCAATGGCAACAGCGGCTCTAGCAAGGCGTTGGATCTCCTGGAGAACCCCAATAAATTTCTTTCCACCGTCCAGATAGGCATTTCTTTGATCAGCACTCTCTCGGGAGCCTTTGGCGGGGCGAGTATTGCCATGAACATGAGTCGTTGGATGGTCGAACATGGGATGCAGATCGGGTTAGCCGACGGGCTTTCTCTGACAATCGTGGTATTGGTGATCACCTTCTTCTCGATTGTAATTGGCGAGCTGATCCCCAAGCGGGTCGCGCTCAATAATCCGGAAGGGGTTGCCAGCAGACTGTCGGGTGTAATGAGCGTAATCTCAAACCTGAGCAAGCCCTTGATCTCTTTGCTGGACTGGTCGACCGAGTTTGGAATTAAATTGCTGGGTATTAAGGTCAGCAATGAGACCTCTGTTACTGAAGAAGAGATCAGGCTGTTGATCGCCGAAGGGCGTTCATTGGGAGTGTTTAACAAAGCCGAGCAGGAATATGTGGAAGGTGTTTTCCGCTTCACCGAACGAAGGGTAGACGCACTGATGACACCACGGGCTGACCTGGACTGGCTCGACCTGGAAGACACGAGAGAAACGTTGGTAAACGAAATCCGCCAAAGCAGGTTCTCGCGATTTCCCCTGGCTGAAGGTGAGCTGGATAATTTTGTCGGAGTGATTGACACAAAAGACCTGGCAGGGCTGGATTTGTTTTCTGACCAGGTTGATTTCCGACAACTCGCCCATGAGCCAATTATCGTCCCCGAAAACACGTCCGCTCTAAAGGTGTTTGAGCAATTCCGCAATACTGGCATCCACGAAGCCATGGTGATTGACGAATACGTCAGCGTGACTGGCATGGTCACGCTCTTTGACGTGCTTGAATCAATTACCGGTGATATCAGGGACAGCGAACTCGACCTTGATGCAGAGGTTGTGTCGCTCAGCGAAAATGCCTGGTCGCTTGATGGTATGCTTCCAATTGATGAACTAAAAGACCTTTTAGGAATGATGGAGATTCCGGGGGAAGACAAAGCCGGTTATCAGACCTTGAGCGGCTTGATTATGCATCAATTGGGTGAGATTCCCAGCATTGGGCAGGGATTCAATATTGAAGATTATTGTTTCGAAGTGACCGATATGGATGGTTTGCGCGTAGACAGGGTGGCAATGACAAGGATGCCTCCTGAAGATACAGAAGAAACCGCCTAATATTTGTTTCATTACTCTGGTAGAATAAAAAAATGCATTTCATAATAAAGGTCATCATCGATAAGTATGCCAATATACGCTAATATTATTTTCATCTTTGTTTTATTCGGAATAAACGCAATGTTCGCGATGTATGAGATCGCGATGGTTTCTTCACGAAGAACCAGGCTGCACCAACGCGCGGCAGAAGGGCAGCATGGCGCGGTTGTTGCGATCAAACTCCTCAAAGATCCCAACCAGGAATACTTATCGGCTGTACAGATCTTGATCACGCTGATCGACACATTGGCTGGCGGTATTGGCGGTGCCAAACTGTCATTCCCCCTCGCAG
>JAAYZW010000162.1 GCA_012514645.1 Chloroflexota bacterium | reverse complement strand
CTGGGCAAAAGTATGACCTTTCACAGCCTGCAGTCGATTGGCGACCTGATGGCGAGAGCCACCAACGATATCCGGGAGGTTAATTACATCTTCAGCCCGGGCATCAACATGGTCTTTGGCTCGCTCAACTTCCTGTTCATCCCCCTCACAATCGGAGCCTCTATCCACCCGGCGCTCTTAGCCACACCAGTCATCTTCATCATTGCCTACTTTATTTCCATCTGGCATTACCTCAAAATCCTCAAACCAGTCACAACAGAAGTGCGTTCAACCTTTGGCACGATGAACAGCCGCTTAGCTGAAGACATCGACGGTATCGAAACGGTCAAGGCAGCCGCGCAGGAAGAGAGTGAGATCGAGCTCTTCCGCCATAACACGCAAGCCTACCGTGACGCCACTATCAAGCAGGGCGATATAGAAGCACGCTTTCTACCGCTGCTTTTGCTGGCTCTGGCGATGGGCTTTGGCTTGTTGCATGCCCTGATCTTAGCCAGGCAGGGGCAAATTGAACTCGGCAATGTGGTCACTTATTTCAGCGCGCTCTCAATGCTGGGTTTCCCCACCAACACTTCGATCCGCTCTTATTCGATGATCTCCTCCGGGCTTGCCGGCGCGCGCCGACTGCTAAGCATCATGAATACCGAAAACGACCTGGACGAAAATTCTGACGGTCACGTCAAACCAATCGCAGGCAAAGTCGAATTTAAAAATGTTTGTTTTGCCTACGAGGAAGGTAACCCAACCCTCCAAGACCTGAATCTGACTGTTGAACCCGGGCAAACTGTTGCCATTGTCGGGCAAACTGGCTCCGGCAAAACCAGCCTGATCAGGCTGATTAACCGAACCTATGACCCTGACGAAGGGCAAGTGCTGATTGATGGGATCGATTTGCGCGACTGGAAGCTGGACAGCCTCCGCAGCCAGATTTCGATCATCGAACAGGACATCTTCTTGTTTTCCAAGACAGTCTCCGAAAATATCGCTTTTGGCAAACCTGACGCGACTGGCGAAGAAGTCAAAATCGCTGCCCAAAAAGCACAGGCGGACGGTTTTATCAACGAATTGGAAGACGGTTACGAGACGGTGATCGGTGAAAGAGGCGCCACGCTCTCAGGCGGTCAGCGCCAGCGCCTGGCGCTCGCCCGCGCATTCCTGACTGACCCCCGCATCCTGATTTTGGATGACTCGACCAGTGCGATCGACAGCCAGACAGAAGAAGAAATTCAGCGCGCGATCAAAACCGCCTCAACCGGTCGCACAACCTTTATTATCACTCATCGTCTATCACAAATCCGCTGGGCAGACCTGATTATCGTCATGCGACAGGGGCGTATTTCAGATATCGGGAACCACAACGCCCTCATGCAAACCTCACCGGCATACCGGGCGATTTTCGGGGAGGTGTAGCATGGGTTTCCACCGGGGACTCTCAGCAGAATCTTACGACCGCAGCTACAGCAACAAAGCCCTCTTGGGTCGCATTTGGGTTTACACCAACCCATATAAACGCCAACTGATTATCGCGATGTTGATTGTTATTGCCCAGGCGATCACCGGTGCCCTGCCGCCAGTGCTGGTCTCGAGAGTGCTCGATAGCTCCCTCGCAACCAACCCATCTTTCAACATCTTTTTATTACTGGTCAGCTCGGTTATTGTCGTCGAAGTTTGGGGCTACATTTCCTATTATATATTGCGCAGATTAATCGTTCGAGTCATCGGTTACACGATTCGCGACCTGACAGTAGACGCCTTTGCCGCCTCACTCAGGCAGGACCTGACTTTTCACGATAACTTTTCCTCTGGCAGGATTGTCTCGAGAATCACGACCGACAGTGAAGATTTCTCGATGCTCATCCACCTGACAACCGATGTCCTCTCAAGCACGCTGCAGTCGGTCATTACCGCGATCATTTTGCTCCGAACCGAATGGCGCCTGGCACTGGGACTGATGGCGTTCATCCCGTTGGTCGTGATTGTCGTCAGCAGTTACCGAAAACTTGCCCGCAAAGTCACCACCCGCGGAATGCGCGCGATGGCGAACGTCAATTCGACCATTAAGGAGACCATCAGCGGCATTTCGATTGCTAAAAATTTCCGGCAGGAAGAGGCTATTTACAACGAGTTCCAGGAGTCGAACAAGACTTCATACAAGGTAAACGTACACCGCGGCTTTGTATTGTCGATTGT
>JAAYZW010000161.1 GCA_012514645.1 Chloroflexota bacterium | reverse complement strand
TCGCCAGGCTGGAGCACGCGCTCCACACCTGAGAGGGCAGCTTCGGGCGCGAAGGGCACCATGATTTTTCCGTCATATTGCCTTGGTTGGGGTAAGGAAGCCGGTTGAATGGCATAATCCCATAACCCATTGAGGTTTTGCCAATCAGGTCGTTCCATTTGCGGGCGCGGATATTGAGGAAGGGGGATTGGTTCTTCTGGCATCCATTGGGTAGTAAGCTTGTTAATTTTGAGGTCGGTCATTTGCCTCCATTGTAGCAAATAAGTTCTTCTTGATAAAAGGCAGCGGGATCAGTCCCAGCAGCCCCAGCAAAGCACCAACCTTGAAGATAAGGGCGACCGGCAGGAAACCGGGCTTGCCATCGAGCACTGTCGGGCTGCCAAACGCCTGGATTAAAGAAGAACCTATGCGCGGTCCGATCAACATTGGCAGCAGCACCAGGAAAATCATGCGCACGCCCAGGAAACGACCGCGGCTCTCGACTGGAAGCAGCTCTTTAACCCACGAGTTTGCCACAATCCCAGCGGTCATATTGGCAGCCTGCCAGAGCAGCCCTGCCAATGCCAGCAGGGGCAACGACTCGACCAAAGAAAACATGAAACAGCCGAGAGAGGTGATCACCACAGATACTGCAAGCATGACTTTGCGATTAACACGGTCAGTCAGGTAACCAAGCGGGACTGCCAGCAGGGCGCTGCCGATTATCACGACTCCACCGATGAGCGAGTATTGTGTTTTGGTGACGCCAATGGTGTGATTGATATAGATGATCATGTATGGGAAAGCAACCTGAAAGCCGATGCCAAGCAGCAAGGCGCTTGTCAAAATCAGGAATAAGGTCTTGTTAGCGACGATGGTTTTGAAATCAAAAGTTGCCCTGATCTCCTGCCAAAAGGGCAGTTTCGGAGCTAGACTTTCGCTCAACGGTGCTTCCTTTATGGCAGACCCGGCAATCAAGCCAACCACCATCACTATCCCACCCAGCAGGTAGAAGAAGCTGAAATAGCCGAGGTTGTCGATCAGGATGCCAGCAGCGACGATTGAGATAAGTTGGGCGATAAAGAGGCACAGGTTCAGAACGCCTTCCACCTTGCCGCGCTGACTGTTGGGGGTTATGTCTGCGGTCCAGGCATTGAAGGCAGCATCGTTGGCGGTGGAACCGAAGAAGGTCATCACGCAATCGACCACCACAACCATCACAACTGCCCAGGAGAGGTTTTTGACCCAAGCTGTCATGGGGAAAGCGATGGTCATCAGACCCCAGAAGATATAACCAAACAGGATGTAGGGTTTTCGCCGACCCATTCGCGAGCGTGTGCGGTCGCTCAGCGTGCCCATCAGGATAGTTGTCAATGTGGCAACGAGGGCACTGACAGCGACCATCCAGGCGACGGGGCGAGGGTCGGGGGTTATCGTGTCATAGACAAAGTTGTTAAACCAGGTGTTTTCGACCGCCCAGGCAATCTGCCCGGTGATGGCAAGCGCTGCCATGATGGTCCAGTTGCGTTTGTTGATGGTGGATGGTTCGGTTGAAGGCATTTCTTTATTCTAAGGCACGTTCGGGGTTTTGGGGCTAAAGAATTCTTCGCTCAATGAAAATAACCCACGCAGCAATCTTCAATATGCAAAAATATGGTTTTTTTAGAATCATAAAATACAGTTCCTATTCCCTATTCCCTGTTTCCTACTCCCTATTCGCGGTTGCCATGCCCTCCCGCAAGCAGCCGTAGGGCGAGATTGGAGGTGCCGGATATTTCGGTTGACACGAGTGTATAGCGCCTCCAATCCGCCGGTGTGTATGTTTATTTATAGCGGCGGATTGAGGGCACGATATGTTCACGTAATCCAAGGTTCGTGGTGCCCTCAATCTCGCCCTACAGGACAGCCTGTAGTGTCTGCGGTTATTAATTCCTTGTAGGGGACGGTTGCCATGCCGTCCCGAAAGCGTGTATGTTTATTGATAGCGGCGAGCGGAAGGGGTCAAGCCCCTTCCCTACAAAACCTGTCATTGCGAGCGAAGCGAAGCAATCTAAACTTTTGTCATCGCGAGCAGGGAACTGACCTGCCTGTCCCTATTCCCTATTCCCTATTCCCCGCTCCCCGCTCCTGCCCGATTACCACTGCATTTTGCGTTTTAGATCTAAACACACTTACATCGAAAATGCTGTAACCCGTGTTTCGCTGCTCTCAGGACAACAGAGGGAGGGTATAATCTGACCTATGCCTGAAATCGTAGCATTGGACATCGAAACAACCGGGCTTGACCCGAAAAATGACTCAATCATTGAAATCGGAGCGGTGAAATTC
>JAAYZW010000160.1 GCA_012514645.1 Chloroflexota bacterium | reverse complement strand
TTTTTACGGTCGAACCTGGAATTTACGTGCCCGGTTTAGGTGGGGTTCGCATAGAGGACAACGTAGTCGTCACAGAAGATGGCTTTACCTCGCTCACAACCTTGCCCCGAGAGGTTAAAACCATCGAACGCTACTTGAAGTTGATGGATTTTTTCAGGGGTTTGTAATGAACTTTGCTTATGAAACGCTCGTTGTCGGACCGATGGGCAATAATGTCTACATTTTGGTTGACCTCGATAGTCGCACTTGCGTGATCATTGACCCCGGCTTTATGCCCCAAGCCCAACTGGACTATATTAAAGAGAAAGGCTGGGACCTGAGACAGGTCTGGGTTACGCACGGACATTTCGACCATACTGCCGGTGTCAAAGGCATTAGCGAAGCCTTTGAACCACCACTACCGATCGCGATTCACCCTGAGAGCTTTAACTGGGCTCGTGAAAACCCATCCGCCAGGCAATTTGGGGTCAGGGTTGACGATGTGCCCCGTGTAGATATTGCGCTGCGGCATGGTATCTGGCTGGGTATTGACCAGAAAAGTGATCAAAAGATCGTTGAAGTCAGAGATGTATCCGGTCACAACCCCGGTTCAGTCATGTTCTATTGCCCTCACCTGGAAATCGCCGTGGTTGGCGACGCGATCTTCAAGGAAGGCATCGGGCGCACCGATTTTGCCGGCAGCGACCACAATTTATTGTTGAAAAACATACGCGAGCAGATCTATAGCTTGCCTGAGGAAACCGTCTTGCTGCCCGGTCACGGCGAACCTACCACCGTCGCCTACGAAAAACGCAACAACCCATTCATCAGGGGATAGATAAGAGTAAAAGTGCCAAGGGCTAAGTGCTGTCAGTGTAACGAATTTTCTGTAAATTCACAAAAAGAGAAATCAGTGGATTACCCTTTCATGTTAACTAAAATTGCCCTCAATGAAGTTAGGGCAATTTTAGTCTTATTCAATATCAGTTTTACTTCGCGTAGCTGACTGAGCGGGTCTCACGGATGACTGTTACCTGGATTTGTCCAGGATACTGCATGGTCTGCTCAATCTCATTGGCGATGTCTTTTGCCAGGACGTGCGCCTGGTAATCGTCGATATTCTCCGGTTTGACAATGATCCGAACCTCGCGACCAGCCTGGATGGCGTAGCTCTGTTCAACGCCTTCGTGGTTGTTGGCAATGGTTTCGAGAGCCTTCAAGCGCTTGATATATTGCTCAAGGTCTTCCCTGCGGGCACCCGGGCGGGCACCAGAGATCGCGTCAGCGGCTTCCACTAAAATCGCTTCGATGGATTCCTGCTCGGTCTCGTGGTGGTGTGACGCGATGGCATTGACCACACTGGCATGGACGCCGTGTCTGCGGGCAAACTCTGCGCCCAAGAGCGCGTGCGTGCCTTCAGAGTTGTGGTCCATTGCCTTGCCAAGGTCGTGCAGCAAGGCAGCTGCGCGGGCAACCTCTACATCAGCGCCGAGTTCGGAAGCCAAAATGCTGGCAATTTTGGAAGTCTCCACAGAATGCGCAAGCTGGTTTTGCCCGTAAGAAGTACGATATTTCAGACGCCCTAATTTTTTGACGATTTCAGGGTGCAGCCCATGTACGCCGGCTTCATAAACCGCGTCTTTACCAGCCTGGATGATATCTTCATCCATTTCCTTACGTTCTTCCTCGAGGATTTTCTCGATATAAGCCGGGTGGATACGACCGTCATTAACCAGGCGGGTAAGCGTGCGGCGGGCGATTTCGCGCCGCACCGAGTCAAAACTCGAAACCGTGACAGCCTCGGGTGTGTCGTCCACGATTACGTCAACGCCGGTGGCTTGCTCAAACGCGCGGATATTGCGACCGTTGCGACCGACGATGCGTCCCTTCATCTCTTCGTTGGGCAGGGTGACCACCGAGGTTGTCACTTCAGCGACTTTGTCTGAAGCCACACGTTGAATCGCGTCGGCAATCATCTCGCGAGCTTTTTCCATCCCTGTTTCCCGGGCTTCGGTTTCGATCTGCCGGATGATGCGCGCCATATCGGCATGCGATTCTTTTTCGACTTCAGACAGGAGAATTTCGCGAGCTTCGTCAACGGTCATTTCGCTGACGCGTTGAAGTTCGGCAGACCGTTCTTCGTAAAGTTGATCAATTTCATTGGCACGCTTATCAATGCGGCTCTGGCGCTTGTTGAGGTTATTCTCGCGCTGCTGCATCTGGTCGAAGCGATTGTCCAATTCTTCACGGCGCTTGACCAGGCGATCATCTTCTTTGTTCAGTTCATTGCGCCGGTTCTTAATATCCACTTCAGCGTTTTGGATGATCTTGAGTGACTCGTCTTTAGCGTCCAGTTCAATTTGCCGCGCGTTTTCACGCGCTTCGGCGATGATGTCATTGCTGGTTTGTTTTAGTTTTTCGTCCTGGTTCTTCCGAATTGTCGAAAAAATCAGGTAGCCGATCAGGGCACCAACCAGCAGTGCCAGGCTGATCCAAACATAAAACATCGGACTCGTCCCTGGGGGGGGTTGTTGTATTAAAATTTTCATTTTGTCAGTAACTCCATTTTTCTATTAGTCCACACCTGATGTTTCTGACTTCTCTTCCCAGAGCAAAGGAAGGCATTGCCTGACAACGTCATAAGAAAACCCGCGGCGTTGAAGCGCACCGGCAAGTTTTCGGTTGAATTCAGCTTTGTCAAGCAGTCGGTAACGACCACAAAGTTTGCGCCCGGCTCTCATTGCCAGGTCAACATCATCCAAATCTGAGAGCTCTAATGCCTGCTCGATTTTCGATTCGGCGATGCCCTTTTGCCGCAGCTCAAGCTTCATCAAGCTCTGACTGCGCGGGCGAAACTGCTGTCGATTGTCCACCCAATTTTGGGCGAAATCGAGGTCGTCAACCAACTTCTCTTCCTTTAGTCTTGTGATGACGCGTTCGATCAAATCGGGCTCATATCCTTTTTTATTGAGATACGTCTGCATCTCTTGTTGCGAGCGTGCGCGGTAACTCAAGAAGTGGAATGCCCGGTTAAGGGCGGTTTCAAACTCGTTCTTGTCTAGCAGACTGCGAATTTCAGCATCGCTTAGCTGCCTGCCAACAGTTAGCCAGACAGCCGCCATGCGGTCCAGCGAGAAAGCATAATTGTCATCCAGATAAATGTTTACCCGGTTGCGATTGCGCTTTTGAGCCTTGATGTCTGTGATCAAACTTGCCATATTTACCAAAAAAGCCAGGTTCATGACCATGGCTTTAAAATCCTCGTATAAAAAGGGTAGGTATGGCTTTTGGAATCGAATCAGGTGCCGACCACAATTAAGAGTACAGTATTAATCTTACATATCCAACAATCAGCTGCCGTATCGCTAATCTCAATTCTCTTAAGCTATAAGAGCAAATTTTCCAAAAGTCGGCGGGAGCTACCCAACCGTTCCAGTTACTAACCAATTTTCAAGTAATTCAAAGTCATAGTCCATTTGTTGAACCATGTCAGATGTTCATTCTTAATCGAGATTATACAGTAATTACACAAAAAATAGAAGGGGAGATTCTGTGCAAACCTGTTATTAATCGGGGAATCACCTAAACTCATGTTAAAATATGGCTATGAAGTCGGTAATCCGGGACAACTATTTTGAATCACCACCTCTGCAGGCACACAAAAAACAGCGTTTCTGGCAGATCATCTTCCCGGTTGTGTTATTTTCGCTTCTGCTCTTGACCGGCTTGGTTTTCCTGATTGTTCGGGATGGTCGTTTTAGCCCGGGGGTGGAGGAAATTGGCGGGGTTGCCACCGTTTTAGTAATTTTACCGATTTTACTAGTCGCCCTGCTCCAACTGGCTTTATTGATCGCAATCATTTATGGTGTCTCCAGACTTAAAACTGTAATCTCGCCGACCAGCGCAAAGATTCTGCAATTCATGGAAAAAGTACGCTGGAACATCCGCAAGGGGGCTGATATCAGCGTGCAGCCGATATTGGGCTACAATCAAAATAGCGAGAAGGCAAAACAGGTCTTTCGTAGTTTAAACACCAGGCTTCGTAAAAAAGGAATTAATTCATGAACCAAAATGTAAAAACGATTACCCTGATCGTCGGAACACTCCTGGGAGCATTTCTTGGATACCGGGCAGCGATGAATTTCATTGAAGCCTCTGATGACAATACCGGCAAAGTACCCATCACCGCTTCGCAAGGCTTGCAAGTCGGTCTGACAGCGGTCACAGCCCTCAAGCAAATCGGAAAGATCAGTCGCAATCTAAGATAAGCAAAGGCGCCAACCAAATTGTTCGAACTAACCTTCTTAGGCACATCCGCCTCTGCCCCTTCTATTAAACGTGGTCTCTCCTCCCTCGTCGTTCAACATGATGAATATCGTTTCATGGTCGATTGCGGAGAAGGTACGCAGCGCCAGATTTTGAGGAGCGGAATTGGCTTCAAGCGCCTCAACCACATTTTGCTCACCCACGGTCATCTCGACCATATCCTCGGGTTGGCTGGTTTGCTTTCCACCTTCATGCGCTGGGAAGCGATTGAGGAAGTCAATATTTACGGCAGCCGACACACCATAGAGCGGGTCAACGACCTGGTCAATGGCGTGGTCCTGCGTTGGCAGCCGCCCCCAATCCCAATCAATTTGTTTGAGATTAAACCCGGTCGAATTTT
>JAAYZW010000159.1 GCA_012514645.1 Chloroflexota bacterium | reverse complement strand
GATCGCCAACCAATTTCCCGTTGACCCATACCTGGCACGAAAAGTCGACCGCCCCGAAGTGCAGCATTACCACCTGGTCGGGGTTGAAAACGGTTTCAAACTGCCGCCGGTACCAGAGCGCTTCGCCTGGCTGGAGCACGCGCTCCACGCCTGAAAGGGGGGCTTCGGGCGCGAAGGGCACCAGGATTTTTCCGTCATATTGCCTTGGTTGGGGTAAAGAGTCCGGTTGAATGGCATAATCCCATAACCCGTTGAGGTTTTGCCAATCAGGTCGTTCCATTTGCGGGCGCGGGTATTGAGGAAGGGGGATTGGTTCTTCCGGCATCCATTGGGTAGTAAGCTTGTTAATTTTGAGGTCGGTCATTTGCCTCCATTGTAGCAAATAAGTTCTTCTTGATAAAAGGCAGCGGTATCAGTCCCAGCAGCCCCAGCAAAGCGCCAACCTTGAAGATAAGGGCGACCGGCAGGAAACCGGGCTTGCCATCGAGCACTGTCGGACTGCCAAATGCCTGGATTAAGGAAGAACCTATGCGCGGTCCGATCAACATTGGCAGCAGCACCAGGAAAATCATGCGTACGCCCAGGAAACGACCGCGGCTCTCGACTGGCAGCAGCTCTTTAACCCACGAGTTTGCCACAATCCCAGCGGTCATGTTGGCAGCCTGCCAAAGCAGCCCTGCCAATGCCAGCAGGGGCAACGACTCGACCAAAGAAAACATGAAGCAGCCAAGCGAGGTGATCACCACAGAAACCGCCAGCATGACTTTGCGATTGACACGGTCAGCCAGGTTTCCAAGCGGGACTGCCAGTAAGGCGCTGCCGATAATCACGACTCCACCGATGAGGGAGTATTGTGTTTTGGTGACACCAATGGTGTGATTGATATAGATAATCATGTATGGGAAAGAAACCTGGAAGCCGATGCCAAGCAGTAAGGCGCTTGCCAAAATCAGGAATAAGATCTTGTTAGCGAGGATGGTTTTGAAATCAAAAGTCGCCCTGATCTCCTGCCAAAAGGGCAGTTTCAGAGCTTGACTTTCGCTCAACGGTACTTCCTTTATGGCGTACCCGGCAGTTAAGCCAACCACCATAACGATCCCGCCCAGCAGGTAGAAGAAGCTGAAATAGCCGAGGTTGTCGATCAGGATGCCGGCAGCGACGATTGAGGTTAGTTGGGCGATAAAGAGGCACAAGTTCAGAACGCCTTCCACCTTGCCGCGCTGACTGTTGGGGGTTATGTCTGCGGTCCAGGCGTTGAAGGCAGCATCGTTGGCGGTGGAACCGAAGAAAGTCATCACGCAATCGACCAGCACGACCATCACGACTGCCCAGGAGAGGTTTTTGACCCAAGCTGTCATGGGGAAAGCGATGGTCATCAGACCCCAGAAAATGTAGCCAAACAGGATGTAGGGTTTTCGCCGACCCATTCGCGAGCGTGTGCGGTCGCTCAGCGTGCCCATCAGGATGGTGGTCAAGGTGGCAACGAGGGCACTGGCAGCGACCATCCAGGCAACGGGGCGAGGGTCGGGGGTTATCGTGTCATAGACAAAGTTGTTAAACCAGGTGTTTTCGACCGCCCAGGCAATCTGCCCGGTGATGGCAAGCGCTGCCATGATGGTCCAGTTGCGTTTGCTGATGGTGGATGGTTCGGTTGAAGGCATTTCTTTATTCTAAGGCACGATCGGGTTTTTGGGGTTGTGTGATTCTAACTTCGAGCTTTTCTCAGTATGGAATTTTTAGAACTAAAATACAGAATGTATCACTAACCGGACTTCGAATTTGAGGCTATCACAGTGTTGTTTTCAATAAAATTAATACAACAGCAGGGGGTGGTTCAGATTATTAGCAGAACTGATATTCTTCACTCAGCCAAACCCATCCCGTTCGAATCGCGGATGGTTTTCGGTGTTCAATGCTTTTTCCGCAGTGCTTGAGCCGGGGGGGCTGACTAAGTTTACGTTGATTGAGTGCTAACGATTGGGACCTCCCCGAGCGTTTATGCCTAAGTAATATAAACTTTTACTGATGTATTAGGTCAAAGACTTTAACTTAATTTCATATTGAGAATTGCTGTCAAACTCATGGTAACAGGCTGCGCTTAGCTGCTCTCAGGACAACAGAGGGAGGGTATAATCTGACCTATGCCTGAAATCGTAGCATTGGACATCGAAACAACCGGGCTTGACCCGAAAAATGACTCAATCATTGAAATCGGAGCGGTGAAATTC
>JAAYZW010000013.1 GCA_012514645.1 Chloroflexota bacterium | reverse complement strand
CGCCCGCTCAGACAGCCAATATCGTCAAACCGGGCGATTCAGTGCTAATTTTGGGTGCCGGTGGTAAAAGCGGCATGCTTTGCGGCTATGAAGCAATCAAGCGTGTTGGTCCCTGCGGTAACGTGGTCGGAATGAGCCGCAATGATAAATATGAAAAAATACTTCTTGACAACAAGTTTGTCCATAAATATTTCATCGCCGACGCCGCCAACCCCGTGGATGTGCTTGAAAAAGCACTCGCAGCCAACGATGGCAAGGAATATGATGTCGCCATCAACGTGGTCAATATTGAAGGCACCGAAATGTCCACAATTCTGCCCGTCCGTGACGGTGGGCTGGTCTACTTCTTCAGCATGGCAACCAGCTTTACCCGAGCTGCCCTTGGCGCTGAAGGCGTTGGCAAAGATGTAACCATGATAATCGGCAATGGCTATACCAAAGATCATGCTGAAATCACCCTGGAAGAACTACGCGAATCGGAAGCATTGCGCGAAATTTTTGAGAAGAATTACGTCTAAACAAAACATTAAGATAGCTGCGAAATCAGCAATCTTATTTAGAATCAGAGGAGCCAGGCTATGCAAGCCGAAGAAAAATACATCAACAAAAAGGGTCTCGAACGGAGGAAGCAGCTTTTTCCAGATGTGCCCGATGAGAAATGGAACGATTGGCACTGGCAGGTTTCCCATCGCATTCCTGATATCGAAACACTCAAAAAATATCTGCCGCTTACAGCCGAAGAAGAAGAAGGCTCCCTAAAAGCCCTCGAAAACTTCCGAATGGCGATCACGCCCTATTATCTGACCCTGATCGACCCCAACGACCCCAATGACCCGGTCAGAAAACAGGCTGTTCCAACCGGAGACGAAGCCTACCGCAGCCCGGAAGATCTCCTCGATCCTCTCGAAGAGGATGGTGACTCCCCTGTTCCCGGGCTTACACACCGTTATCCCGACCGCGTGCTTTTTCTGATTACCGATCAATGCGCCATGTATTGCCGCCACTGCACCCGCCGGCGTCTTGCCGGTCAGAAAGACGGTGCCCGCACCCTGAGCCAAATCGATGCTTGTATCGAATACATCCACAACACTCCCGTGGTGCGTGATGTTTTGCTTTCAGGCGGCGATGCCTTATTGATGGGCGATGACCGCCTGGAATATATCCTCTCAGAATTGCGCAAAATCGACCATGTCGAGATCATACGCCTCGGCACACGCACTCCGGTTGTCTGTCCGCAACGGATCACACCAGAATTTTGTGACATGATTCGCAAATATCATCCTGTCTGGGTAAATACGCATTTCAACCATTTTAACGAATTCACCCCAGATTCTCTGCGGGCGTGCTCCATGCTGGCAGAAGCCGGCGTGCCCCTGGGCAACCAGTCGGTTCTCCTGCGCGGTGTCAATGACTGCGTACACATAATGCGAAAAGTGGTCAACGGTTTGGCTTATATGCGTGTGCGCCCCTATTACATCTACCAATGCGATCTCTCGCTTGGGCTCACCCACTTCCGCACACCGGTATCGAAAGGTCTTGAAATTATCGAGGGCTTGCGCGGTCATACCTCTGGTTTCTGCGTCCCCACGTATGTCGTCGATGCCCCTGGCGGCGGCGGTAAGATTCCGGTCATGCCCGATTATCTGATCTCCCAAAGTCCTGATCGGATCGTATTGCGGAACTTTGAGGGTGTGATTACAACGTACAAAGAGCCTGAAAACTACAAGAACGAGTGTAAGTGCTCGGGCTGCCAGGAAGAACAGGAAGAGCTAACCGGTGTCGCTGCCTTGCTTGCCGGTCAACAAATGACGCTTGAGCCCATCGGTTTGCCGCGCAATCAAAGGAAGCACAAGGAATAGAATTATGACGGACGCGTTGACAAGGGAAGCGAGCATTGACCTGCTCGACCTGGCTGGTCTGGAAGAACTTGAAGCGTTGGCTTTGATCGGCTTATCGAAGAATGCCGGCAAAACCACCATCCTGAACCACATCATCACAGCCTGGCAGGAATCTGGTCAAACGCGTCCGCTCGCTCTCACTTCAATTGGCAGAGACGGCGAAGCTGAAGATATCGTAAGCGGTCGTGCCAAGCCGCGCATTTACATCCCAACCGGCACTCTGATCGCCAGCGCGGAGGGCGCTTTGCAGCGCAGTGACGCTTTGCTCGAGATTCTCGAGCTCACCAATGTACGGACGGCATTCGGTGAGGTAATTTTGTGCCGGGCGCTGAGCGACGGTTACGTGGAATTAGCTGGTCCAAGCGTATCAGAAGAAATAGAGGTCATTACCAGGCTGATCCGAAAGCACGAGCCCGAGATCCTGTTTATCATCGACGGCGCACTTTCACGCAGGTCGCAAGCCAGCTCTGGCATGGTCCAGCAGATTATCCTGGCGGTCTGTGTCGGCACTTCACTGTTGCCTGATATTTTAGCAGAGAAAACCGCTCACGCTGTAGACCTTCTGCAAACTCCGTTGGTTGATGAGCCTAAGCTGCAAGCATTATCTGCCGCAATTGCCGAAAATCCGCAGGCGCGCGGCATCCTGTTAAGCGAAGGAAGCGAGCACACCCACTGCAAGGCGGTTCAATTGCCAAGTCTGGTTGGTTTCGGGCAGGAAATCTCCAAAGAAATTGAAAGAGGCACCTTTTTGTTGTTTTTGGGTGGGGCGGTAACTGACCATGTGGTTACAGAACTTCTCAAGGAACCGGAGTTTGCCAACCTCACACTGGTCGTCGAAGATGGCACCCGCCTGTTTCTAAAACCTGAGACAATGCGGAGATTAAAGCACCGCCACATTCAACTGGGAACCTTGAACGCGCTGGAGGTGCGCATGATTTGCCTGAACCCAACCCATCCAAATGGGCAGATACTCGAGTCAAAACCTCTTCTTGACGCCCTCAGGCAAAAGATAACTTCCATCCCGGTCGTTGATTTAGGCCCTGCTAACAGGTGAAGTTATGATGCAGTCCTCGGTCATGATCACCTCGGAATTACTGCAGCAGGTTGGACTACCAGCCGTGCTCGAAGCAACCCATTGCCGCACGCCACAAGGAAGCCGCCTGAAGAACGCTGCCCGGGTTTATGGTGTTCATAATCGCCGTGAGTTAGAGCAAGAGCTTGAGGCAGTGGGCAATCTGACGACCTTGATTAGGCAAAAACACCCGCAGCTTGTTGAAACCACAACTCAATTGGCAAGATTACGTGAGTTGCGCGGCACCTTCAGCCGGCTTGAGCACGGCACAGTGCTGGACGATACCGAATTTTTTGAGCTCAAAGGCGCCCTGGCGATCTTCAGCCGGCTGACCAAGGTTTCGGCTATAATTGAAGCTGCTGGGGTGAGTTTCAAAGATACAAGCAAAGCCGCTATGATGCTGGACCCAGCCGGAAAGAAAAACCCCGCTTTCCATATTTACAGCGACTATTCTCCGACTCTGGATGATATTCGTGCCCGAAAAAGGGTGCTTGAAAAGCAAATCAGCAAAAGCAAGGGCGCTGAACGAAAGACTTTGCTGACCAGGCGCGCCATGGTGATCGCTGAGGAAGACCAGGAAGAGGATCGCATTCGCAGGGAGTTGGGCAGCAAGCTGGCTGAATCGCTGCCCCAGATGCAACACAACGCTGAAGCTTGCGGATTGCTCGATTTCCGACTGGCGAAAGCAGAATTGGCAGTGCGTTGGAACGGCTGTCGACCTGCGTTGGTGTCAGAGACGCAACCGGCGATATTGACTAACATCACCCACCCCTTGATCGCCTCACACCTGGAGAAACAGGGGCAGGAATTTACCCCGATATCGATCGAAATCAGGAGAGGTTCCACTGTTTTGAGTGGCGCCAACATGGGCGGCAAGAGTGTAGCCCTTAAAACCGTCTTCCTGGGATTGCTCATGGCTCAATTAGGCTACTTCCCGGTCGCCGAAAGCCTGCAAACTCCGATCTATGACTTTTTCGCCTTTGAAACCAGCCAGGATGGTGACCTGCATCGTGGTCTTTCATCGTTCGGGCTCGAAGCAGTCAAGATTCGCGACCACTATCGCCGCAGTAAAACTCGAAATGGTCTGATCATAATGGACGAGCCCTGTCGGGGAACCAACCCCGGCGAAGCGACCGCCATCGTTAACGCGTTAAGTAAGAGCTATAGCATATCTGATAGCAGTTTCCTGATCGCGACGCACTACCCGATCTCTCCTTCGGAGGGTATCCGGTTTTATCAAATCAGGGGCATTCGCCCGGAAACCCTGGCACAACAGTTGCCCCCACTTCCTGAGGAACCAACGGTCGCAGAGGCTGATAAAAGCAAGCCTTCCGGCGGGCTTTCCGCCCTGGCACAGCCCGACTTGAAACAAGACCTGATACGGGTGCGCCGCATTCAAAAAATGATGGATTATCGCCTCGAAGAAATTGACGGTCCTCATGCTGTGCCTTCAGGGGCGATTAAAATTGCTGAGTTGTTGGGAGTGGACGACGAGCTGGTCCGCGAAATGAAAACAGCCTGGCAGGAGGAACAATGGCAAAATTAAAATTAGACTGGGAGAAAGTTTCCCAGGCACGAGATGCCGCCAGGCAAATTGCAGAAGATACAAACGCCTACACGCAGCAATTCACCACTACCACGGTGGAACGCTCAATATGTCGTTTGCTCGGCATTGACGGTGTCGACACCATGGGTGCACCGCTTCCCAACGTGGTGGTTGAGCACCTGTTATCGCGCCATGTGCTCGGACACGGCGTCGTCTACTGGCTGGGACAAGCCGCGATTTCGTTAAGCAAAGAACCTCAGGAATTAGCTGAGGCAATCGCCAGCGGGGAACTGGACCTGACCCAAACAACGCCAGTAGACCCCTTTGAGATTCGGCTGTGGGCAGAGCAAAAAGCTGAAGAAGCTGTCGCGAAAATTCACCACAACCGTATTATCCGCGAAGAAAAGCTCCAGGTCTATGGCGAACACAGCGGACCACTCTTGTATGTCATCGTAGCGACTGGCAACATTTACGAAGACATTGTGCAAGCCAAAGCAGCCGCCCGTCAGGGCGCAGACGTGATCGCCGTGATCCGAACGACCGGTCAGAGTTTGCTCGACTATGTTCCCTACGGCGCCACCACGGAAGGGTTTGGCGGCACCATGGCGACACAGGAAAACTTCAGGTTGATGCGCGCGGCGCTTGATGAAGTCGGCGAAGAACTGGGGCGCTACATTCGGCTCTGTAATTACTGCTCTGGTCTTTGTATGCCCGAAATCGCGGTCATGGGCGCACTGGAACGACTGGATGTGATGCTCAACGATGCCCTCTATGGCATTTTATTCCGCGACATCAATATGCAGCGCACCTTGATCGATCAGTCATTCTCGCGCCTGGTCAACGCTGCCGCCGGAATTATCATCAACACTGGTGAGGATAATTACCTGACCACTTCCGACGCCTACGAAGAAGCTCACACCGTGCTGGCATCGCAGTTCATTAACGAGCAATTCGCCTTGCAGGCGGGCTTGCCAGAAGAGCAAATGGGGCTTGGGCACGCCTTTGAGATGAACCCGGAACTCAAAAACGCGTTTTTGTATGAGTATGCCCAGGCACAAATGGCTCGCCAAATCTTCCCCAATGCTCCTCTAAAATACATGCCACCAACCAAATTTAAAACTGGAGATATCTTCAAAGGCTACGTCCAGGACACTTTATTCAATATGGTCACGGTCATCAGCTACCAGCGAATTCACCTTTTGGGCATGCTGACTGAGGCGATCCATACGCCTTTTATGTCGGACCGCGCTCTCGCGATTGCTAACGCCCGCTACATTGCCACCAGCATGGCTGATTTTGGCGACGACATCGAGTTTCGCCAGGGCGGTATCATGGAGCAAAGAGCGAACATGGTATTAGACCTGGCGCTCGACTTGCTTCAGAATATCTGTAAAGACGGCTTGTTCCGCACGCTGGAAGAAGGTCGATTCGCAGGGATAAAACGACCGTTTGAAGGTGGCAAGGGCTTGTCTGGTGTGGTTTCCAAGGAAGATCACTACCTCAACCCCTTTGTATCGCTGTTATGGGAACAGTCGAAGACCGGATCAGAGCGTTATCAGCAGAACAAAGCACGCATGAACCAAGGAGAAGCTTATGAGTAGCGGAGCGCATCTGCCAAAAAAGAGCAGCCCTGACACTGCTTTAGACCTCACCCACATCCGCCCTTATGGCGACACCATGAACGATGGTGAGGTCCAGCTTTCCTTCACCTTACCCATCCCAGACAACGAAGTCGCTGTCGAAGCTGCCCGCCAGTTGGCACTAAAAATGGGTCTTGCTGAACCCATGGTCGCTCACCATGCCCCACTGGATAAAGGTTTTACTTTCTTTGTGCTTTACGGAAGCTTATCTCACTATGTTGACTACACGCAAATACAGGTAGATTCTGTAGATATCAACATTATGACAATGGAAGAAACCGACCTTTTCATTCAGCAGCATTTTGGGCGCAAAATCAGAGTGATCGGCGCCAGCACTGGTACTGACGCGCATACGGTCGGTATTGACGCGATTCTCAACATGAAGGGTTATGCCGGGCACTATGGTCTGGAGCGTTACAAAATGTTAGAGACGCTCAACCTCGGCAGTCAGGTGACCAACGAAGACTTCATCCGCAAGGCGGTCGAATTCGACGCGGATGTGCTTTTGGTCTCACAAACCGTAACGCAAAAAAACATTCACGTACAGAATCTGACAGAATTGGTTGAACTGCTGGAAGCCGAACGTCTGCGCTCACGCTTTTTATTGATCATCGGCGGTCCGCGCATCAACCACGAGCTCGCTAAAGAAATAGGATGTGATGCTGGTTTTGGTCCCGGTAAATATGCTGATGACGTCGCCAGTTTTATTTGCGAAGAATTAGCTGCCAGAAAGCAGCAGAATTAAAATAATAACAAAGGTAGGAAAGATGAATAAATTAATCAGTTTAGAAGACGCAGTAAACCTTGTGCGTGACGGAGACACGATTATGATCGGTGGCTTTCTGGCGGTAGGCACACCAGAAAGGTTGATCGACGCTTTAATCGCCAAAGGAGCCAAAGACCTGACCCTGATCTGCAATGATACCGGTTTCATCGACCGGGGTGTCGGCAAGATGGTGGTTGAAAGAATGTTCACCAAAATTTACGCATCGCATGTCGGCACGAACAAGGAAACCGGTCGACAGATGCTGGAAGGCGAAACCGAGGTGATCCTGGTCCCCCAGGGAACCCTGATCGAACAGATCAGAGCCGGCGGATTCGGGCTGGGCGGCGTGCTCACCAAGACCGGTCTTGGAACCTTGGTTGAAGAAGGCAAACAAATAGTGGAAGTGGATGGGGAGCGCTACCTGCTTGAGAAACCGATGCGTGCCAATATTGCCTTACTCTTCGCTGAAAAAGCCGATCTCTCAGGCAACCTCACCTTCCACGGAGCCACGCGCAACTTCAACACCTACATGGGCGCGGCTGCAGATATCTCAATTGTGGAAGCAGGCGAAGTCGTGGCAATTGGCGACATGTTCCCTGATGAGGTAGTCGTCCCCGGTGTTTTTGTGAATTACATTGTTGATGGAGGTGCGCTATGATGGATAAACAACAGATACAGGAATTTATTGCCCGGCGGGTTGCCATGGAACTGCAAGACGGAGATTTGGTTAACCTCGGTATCGGATTGCCAACACTGGTGGCAAATTTCGTTCCTGAGGACAGGAAAGTGCTCTTCCAGTCTGAAAACGGCTTTATCGGTGTCGGACCCGCCCCTGAAGAAGACGAAATTGACCCTTGTATTTCGAACGCAGGCGCAATGCCTGTGACGATCGTTCCGGGTGGCAGTTTCTTTGACAGTGCCATGTCTTTTGGCATCATCCGCGGCGGTCACGTTGATACCACCGTGCTGGGTGCCCTCCAGGTTGCTGAAAATGGCGACATCGCCAACTACATGATCCCAGGCAAAATGGTGCCTGGCATGGGCGGCGCAATGGATTTGCTCAATGGCGCGAAAAAGACGATTGTCGCCATGGAGCATACTGCCAAAGGCAATCATAAGCTGTTGAAGGAATGTACCCTCCCGCTCACTGCAGTGAATGCCGTTGACCTGATCGTTACTGAAATGGGTGTCATCGAAGTAACCGCAAAGGGCTTTGTTTTGATCGAAAAAAACCCCGAATACAGCCTGGAGCAAATTCGGGAAGCCACCGGTGCCGACCTGATCATCAGCATGAATCTGAAGCCAATGGCTGTTAGTTGACCTATTTGCATTTCCAAAAGGGAGACCTGCCGTGAACTGCACCCCAAAAGTTGGACAATAAATCCAACCGAGGATGTGCAGTTTTTTATGACAAAGTTCAGTATTGAAGAGAAGCGAAAAGCAGTCGAAAGGGTCAATGAAGGGTTTAGCATAAAGCAAGTAGCCAGAGAAACTGGAATAAGCGAGCAGGTCATTCGAAACGTGCTCAATCATGTAGAGGGACATGTCCGGGAAGCCCTGAGTCAACACCGATACGACTGGACAGCAGAAGAGAGATTGCTGTTCTGCGGTGTATGGAGGTGTATGGAAGCAAACCACTGGAGTTATGAAGAAACAAGCGTACAATTTGGTATCAAAGGCAGTTCCACTGTATGGGATTGGGCTGATTCGATATCAGAGGTATGGTATGGTAGGATTAGAAGGCAAAAAACAGGGCAGACCAAAGAAATGGCGGGAGCACTGGACGGAACTGGCAACCATGTTCAAGTATCCGGAAGCCTTACGAAGGATCATATACACGACCAATGCCCTGGAAAGTTTCAACCGACAATTGAGGAAGGTGACCAAGACCAAGACGGCCTTTGTCAGTGATGATGCCCTGCTAAAACAGCTATACCTGGTGATGGTACAGATCACGAATAAATGGACTATGCCGATTGCACATTGGCGCGATATTCTGGCACAACTGATGATATTCT
>JAAYZW010000158.1 GCA_012514645.1 Chloroflexota bacterium | reverse complement strand
GTGCTGCCGAAGCCTCGGTTTCCTCACTTATCACCGGTCCCACCGGCACAGGCAAAGAAGTTTTGGCGCGCTATATCCATGAAAGTGGTCCGCGATCTGGCAAATCTTTCATCGACGTAAACTGCCCGGCCATCCAGCAAACCATGTTCGAATCAGAACTGTTTGGTCATGAAGCCGGCGCTTTCACCGGTGCCACTCAACGGCGTAACGGGCTGATGGAAATTGCCGATGACGGCGTTCTATTCCTGGATGAAATTTCTTCCATGCCAATTGATTTGCAGGCAAAATTCCTGCGCGCCCTCGAAGAACGTAGTTTTCGACGTGTTGGTGGAAAAACCGTGATCAGCGTCGACGTCCAGGTTGTGGCAGCTTCGAACCGCAACCTGCAGGAGATGATCGCGAAACACGAGTTTCGTGAAGACCTCTATTATCGACTCAAGGTGGTCGATCTCGACCTGCCCTCCCTCTCAGAAAGAAAAGCCGACATTCCTGACCTGGTTGGCTACTTCCTGCAGCGTTATAACATGAGCATGGGCAAAAACATCCTCGATTTAACCCCCCAGGCAATGGAGGCGTTGGTTAATTACGACTGGCCCGGCAACATCCGCGAATTGCGCAACGCGCTCGAGCGAGCGGTTTTGCTTTGCGATGAAGCCGCCATTGACCTCGCTCATCTGCCCCGCGATCTGACCAGCCCGGCAAGGGTCGGTGGGCAGCAAACCCTGCCTTTGGCATAGGAGTTGCACCATAACCTCCAACAGAAGTCTGTTGGAGGTTTTTTATGATTGAAAGTGGAAATCAAATCATACTGAGCATATCAGTTGTATTGTTCGCCATGGGCATCATTTGCCTGGTCTTGAGCGTATTCATCCTCGCAAAACAAGCCATGAGCCGCAACATTCAAACCATTGCCGATGCCACTACCAAGCTGGCAGAAAAAGGGATTACCGACGGCGTTTCGGGGTTGGTGGGCAACGCGTCTCTGCTGATTGGCTCATTGAACGACCTGGCGAAATCGAACACTGGTATTGGTGTTTTCCTCGTGTTCCTCAGCCTGGTGCTGTTTGCTGGCGCTTATTATTTTCTCAAACCCCTGACCGGACCTATGCCATAAGTTGACTAGAGAGGAGATAAGATGGCTATCGATTGGCTGCTAAAAGAGCTCGCATCACGCTTTAATTCCACGACCGTTCAAAAAATGATCGCGGCTTTTCGTAATAATCCACTTCTTTGGCGTGAGCTGGAGCAAAACGCGCTTCCCGCCCGTTGGCTTGAATTTGCTGGCAACCATGCCGAGCGGTGGCACCCTGCCATAATCTCGCTGTTTCTGCTCGACGAAAGCCTGGTTGATAAAGACCTTTCAAATTTGCTGACCCCACTGCCCCAAGAATTACAGAGCAATGCCGATAAGACACTGGAAACCATACGATCGACCGGATTGGATCCAGCGTCCCTCAAAGATGCCGCCTTGATGGCGATCAGCCTGCGTGGATTTCGAGCCAGTCATGCCGACTGGAAAGGGTTAGTGCCTTTCATGATCGCAGGCAAAGCCAGGTTAACTGCCTGGCAATCCAGCCTGCCAATTCTGGTAAAGGTGGTTCCGGATTTTGAAGCAGCCTTGGAGGAACTGGTAAGTGGCGTCAATGATTTACAGGGTTCCGAAATGGCAAAGACCCTGATCAGCTCACTTAAGAGCCTGCCCATAACCGAAAACGAACAGTTTGATCTCCTGGTCAGAATCCTTAATCGGGCTACCTTGCATTTTCAGGTACAGTTGCTCACTCGCCTACAGGGAGAGGTCTCGGATTCTTTTATCAAATTGTTGGCTAGCAGCCTTCTGGTCCAAAAAGAAAGCTCCCTAAACGAAGATGACGTTGAATCCTTCCGCGACCTGGCGGCTTTGCACCAATTTGCCGGGCAAAATCAAAAAGCTCGCGAAGCGCTGGACGGTGCCTTCAAGGCGATCAACCGCAACCAGGCTGCCATTTTGCAAAAAATCGCGCTGGAGCTGGAGCGCGCAGACCCGGAAGAGTCCCGCAAAACCTGGGAAGAAGTCATGCGGCTTGCACCTGAGAACAACGATTACCGCAATCAATACGCTGAATTCCTCATCCAGCAAGATGAGGTTGAATTTGCTGTTGATCTGCTTGACCGGGTTGAAGATGAAAGCACCAACGCGATTTTCGCTTTGCGCTACCCGCAATTGCGCGAAAAATCCGGGGAAATCCATGCTGCATTGGATAACGCTTTTCAGCGAAAAACGCTGAGCACAAAAAGTTCGCGGTTTGGTTTCAAAAAAGACAATTTAAAAGCTGCGGAGTATGCTTTTGAACAAAAACATTACAAGACTGCCGCGGAGTTCGTGCGCAAAGCACTGCAGGAAGACCCGAATGATCTCACCGCTATCCGGCTGGCTGCCCTGGTCAACCAGCGTCTCGCAAATCTTGAAGATGCCATCGAATCCATTTCGCTTCTGTCTTTATTCGAGCCCGAAAACAAGGGTAATAAAAAGGATTTGGCTCGGCTCTACCTGCAAACCAAACAAGAACCCAAAGCGCTTGAAATCTACGAGCAGCTTATTGACAGCTCACAAGAGCCCAACCGGGAAGACTTGCTGACCTATTCAGAGATTGCCATCAAAGCCAGCAGACCTGAGCTTGCCATCCATTTAGCCGAAAACTTTTTGTCGCGGGACCAGTTGGACGGCGAAGCGCTGGTGATCCTTTGCAAAGCGTTGATTACGTCAGATCAAAAAGATCGTGCCGTCGAAATGCTGGAACGTGCCTCTGAAGTGGCACCAGAAAAACCAGCCAGCTGGTTATCTTTGGCGAAGATCTGGACTGAACTTGGTGAAACCGAGAAAGCCACCCAGGCACTTCGAAAAGCCAGGGCTGCGCTTCCGGGTGACCCGCAAATACTGCGCGCCCTCGGAACGCTTTACCTGCAGAATGAGCAAACCACCGATGCCATCGCTGCCCTCAAGCAAGCCCAGGCACTTGAGCCGCAAAATCTTGAAGTCCGTAAGGCATTGGCTGGGGCACTGTTGAAACAAGGCTACGTTGATGATGCCTGGACGATTCTGGCAGACCTCGAAGACGATTACGCCAGTGACCCCGAACTTGCCCTGGTTTTGGGGCAAACCAACCTGAGGCTGGACGAACCGGTCATCGCACGACCGCTGCTTCAGTTCGCCTGGAATTC
>JAAYZW010000157.1 GCA_012514645.1 Chloroflexota bacterium | reverse complement strand
CGGTAGAGATTCAATGTGTAAGGCACGGTGTCGACCTTATAGACAGCGCGGACGTCATTGTTGTGGTTGCCGGTCAACTCGACGATGTCAGTGCCCAGGTCAATCAATAAGTCAAGATATTCCGGGTCGCTGCAAAAAATAAAACCATCATATTTAGGGTCAGGGAAAGGACAGTCTTCGTAAAAAGAAACTTCATTGCTGATGTGGGTCAGGTCTGCCTCTCGCATCACTTCGCGAATATAGGTGCCGGGGTAAAGCGCGCCTTCTGTTGACATCATAAAACCAGTGGATCGCGCCATGGCGGTCACGCCGGTCATGATCAGGCTGGTCAATTGGTCGGGCTGATAATTGCTCTGTGGCAATAACGAAGTGAGAACATCAGGCTCCAAAACTAATTCTGGTCTGGTAGTGCGCGCAATCACCGGCAGCGATAGCGCGTAGTTGGAGGGGTTGAAGTCTTCATCGAGGGGGCTGATTCCATCGATAGAAATCACCTTATACCCGGGCTGCAGCTGTTCGAACGGCACGATCAGCCAATCTTCTTCAGATTGCTTGCGGGAAAAATTGATCCGGTGTGGGTTTTTGGGGTCGATCAAGGACCTGATAATTAAAGATTCAACACTTGTGATCGCTTTGAAAGGTGCATTTTCAAGGTCGCCTCCACCAGAAAGAAAATTCCTGAGATCCTTAAGGGCAATATCGTCCGCGATGGTAAAAAATGGCGCGACAAGGACGAAAACCTGGTAGCTGACGAAATCATAGTCCTGATCTTTTTCGCCAATTTCAACCACGACGTCAGACTCTTCGGCGTTATCGGTCAGTACCATCCCAAGTGGGGCAGGAATGGTTGCCAGCAATTCAGCCGGCAGGCTATTGCTGAGGAACAACCTCAAAGGTGCAGCTGTGGCTGTTGGTGTCGGGCTGGGCATGGAGGTCACTGTCGGCCTGGAAGTGGTAGGCGCCGGTGCGATGGTGTTAGTGTTGGCTGCCTGGATTGGGGAAAGGATTTGACAAGCAGAGAGCAATAATCCCAGGCAGATTACGATCAAAAGATAACTTTGGTGTCGTTTTATGCGCATAATTAATAGTTTCTCCCGGTATTTTTACCCGGGCACCCCGAAAGATTGTATAAGGCTTGCCGCGCCTCTTGTATAAGGTTATTATAGCCCTGTAGGCAATCCAGCGCAATAGGGCTAACGAGAATTATCCCGCTTTATTGTAAAGAATACGTTAAAACAAGAGGCGCTGGTTTGTCAGGGGCTCATTCCATCGGGCGGCTGGGATCCAAATTGGTTAAACAGATCTTCCCATTGCTCGAGTTCCCTCTCAGAGAGCTCTCGCTCGTTCTGGTTCGCGGGGGGAGTCTCTTCATAAAAACGTTCCAACTGTTTTGAAAACCCCTGGCTGGTCAAAACTGACGCGTGATAAGCGCGTGCGGCTGCCTGGACCATGCGGTCAGATGTGACTACCGTGTGGTTTCTGCTGGCACCGCCCAATTGGCGCAAATAAGCAGCGATTGCCTCATCAGCGCTTTTTCCTGCTGTTACGAAAATCGCCTTCACGAGCCCATAGTTTTGCTGCCCGGCATGCCCGGTTGCGCCGCGATCAAAAAACACCATTGCGCGGGATTTTCTGGCACGTAAAAAAGGTGTCAGCAGATCCACCAGGTTCTGTTCATCTTCAATGTCACTTAGGTTTAGCCCACGGATATGCGGGATAAGATTGTGTCCGTCGATAATAAATTGCATGCGCATATTGTAACCCAGGAGTTGGGCTGGAACTGAGCCAGTTGGAAACGCCTGGGGCGATTATAATAAATCGGGTGAAGTTAGCTATGTCAAATGAAACGGATTTTCTTCAAGTTTATTCAAAGATTCCAGGGATCACTGTTTTTGCCCCCAAGCCCAAACCCGTCCAGGAACGTAAAGCGCAAACTTACACCTGCCCGCAGTGCGGCGGTCACCTGGAATATGACCTGGTGAGCTCTGGTCTGGCTTGCCAATATTGCGGCTATACGGCTACCATTCGTGCCCGTGTCATCGGACCAACTGCCGAGAAACGAGAATTTACTGTCGACACCATGAAGGTGGCAGATCAGGGTTGGGGCAAACTGCGAAACCTGCTGCACTGCCACCAATGCGGTGCCGAATTGATCTACCCGCAGGGAGCCGTCGCTGCCAGCTGCCCCTATTGCGGCTCCAACAGCGTCAATGTTACCCAGAGCGAAAACAACCTGTTTCAGCCGGAGGCTTTAGTTCCGTTTGTGATAAAGCCAGGTCAGCTCTCGTCATACACGCAAGCTTGGTTCCAGAACGGCTGGATGCACCCCTCAACATTGGCTGAATCTGCCCGAATGGATAAATTTGTTCCCTTCTAT
>JAAYZW010000156.1 GCA_012514645.1 Chloroflexota bacterium | reverse complement strand
CTTCACCCGAGACCATCGGAGCGCCAAGTGGGTTGGCTGGTGTGCAAAGCGTGCCAAAAGCAGGACAGTCGATCGGTTTGGCTGTGCCTCGCAAGACAGAACCGGCGATACAGATTGGAGATTCCTGCAGTTGGGCAAGCTGGATGTCAAAGCGGCTGCTGGCATCGAATTGCTTGTAGTTGTCGTTCAAGCCTAAACCTGATAGCGGGATGCTACCAATGCCGCGCCACTGCCTGTCAACCGGTTTGAAAACCTGGTCAATCATTGACTGGGCGACCAGGTTGCCTTCGCGGGTGACATAGCGGGCATAAGCGTTTTCAACTCCGTAACGACCCTCCTCAAGCTGCCGGACGGACATCAAAATGCCCATCGCCAGGTCGAGCGCCTCGAAACCGGTCACGACAATCGGCGTCTGATATTGCCGGGCGATCGGCTCGTACTGCCAATAACCCATGATCGCGCAGACATGCCCGGCAGCCAAAAAAGCATTGATCTGGTTTTCAGGGCTGGATAAAATGGCGTGCATGGCAGGTGGCACCAACACATTGGCTGGCAGAATCGAGAAGTTATCGAGATGGTTTTTTTCAGCGTGCAAAACGCTCGCTGCAATCGCGGGTACTGTCGTCTCAAACCCAACTGCGAAGAAAACTACCTGTTTTTTAGGGTTTTCTTTCGCCAGTTTCACTGCGTCCATCGGCGAGTAAACCACGCGCACATCGGCGCCCTTAGCTCTGGCTCCAAAAAGGTCTGTGCTTGAACCGGGGACGCGAAGCATGTCGCCAAAACTTGCTAAAATCACACCAGACTGCATCGCAATCTGCAGTGCGCGTTCAACGATCTCCAGCGAGGTTACGCAAACCGGGCAGCCAGGACCGTGCACCAGGTTTATATTTTCGGGCAGCAGCTGATCCAAGCCATACTCCATAATCGAATGGGTTTGCCCACCGCAGATTTCCATGATGTTCCATGAGCGCGTGGTGACACGGCGAATCTCCTCCATGACCGCTTTGGTTTGGCGGATCGATTCGGAGCTGACCTTATTTGTCATCTGGTCGGTCTCCGTAAAAATCCTGGTTGAAAGCTTCGAGTTCTTTCAGTATCCTCATGGTTTCGCTGGCTTCCTCATTTGTCAGGACGTTAAGCGAAAAGCCCGCATGCACCAACACATACTGACTGATCTGCGCTTCGGGGGTTGTGGCGAGGCAAACTTCCTGAACCACACCGTCAAAATCGACTTTGGACATCAAGGTCCCATCGACCTCGTAGATTTCTATTACTTTACCGGGTATTCCCAGGCACATAGTTACTCCTTCATTAATCCCGTTTGGTACAGGGCGGTCAACAGCTGCCCGAGGGCGACTCCTCCGTCATTGGTTGGCACCTGGTGGTGCCACAACGGGACGAAACCTGCCAATTTAAGGCGGGGAATGATATTGTTGATCAATCGTCTATTCTGCCACACTCCGCCAGAAATTGCCACAGTATTCAATGATGTCTCGGCTCGCAAACGTTGCGCAGCCTGGACGCCAAGGTTGACGACGGCGTTATGAAACCGGGCAGAGATGGTGGCTAGCGATACATTTGCCTTCAAATCAGAGATGATCTGAGCGAACAACGGTTCCAGAAGAATTTGGCTGCCTTCGATGGCGAATTGATAGGAAGACTCCACGTCGGGGTCCGCAATCGATTCCAGTTTGATGGCGTTTTGCGCCTCATAAGAGATTTCCTGATACAGACCAATCAAGGCTGCGATCGCGTCAAACAAGCGTCCCATGCTGCTGGTTTGAGGGGTGTTGAAGCCAGTGTTGACTTGGTTGAACAAGACCTGCTGCTCGATTTCGTCCAGATAGTTGAAAGGAGCGAGCCCTTCAGCCAGGTGAAGCAGCCCAAATTTCTGTAAATAAGCCAGGGCAAGACGGGCGGGTTTGCGGATGGAGACATCGCCGCCAGGCAGGGGGGCATACTCCAGGTGATACCGGCGCTCAAAGCCTGAATAGTGTGCCACAAGAATTTCTCCGCCCCAGATGGCGCTATCGCTGCCATAACCTGTGCCGTCAAATGCCAGCCCGATTACTGGTTCATCGTTTTTCCAACCGTTTTCCGCCAGGCAAGCGCTTATGTGGGCGTGGTGGTGCTGCACCATAACCAGCGGCAGGTTTTCGCGAACCGCCCGCTGCTGCGCGTAGCGGGTTGCCAGGTAGTCGGGGTGGAGGTCAGCGGCGATCATCCCGGGTTTAATCCGGAAGATCTCCTGGTAATGGACAATTGCCTTTTCGAAAGCGATCAGCGTTTCCTGGTTTTCGAGGTCACCAATGTGATGACTGAGGAAGGCGTAGTGGTCGCGTGAAAGCGCGAAGGTGTTTTTAAGGTGCGTGCCGGTCGCCAGTACTGTTGAAGCTTTCATTGGGAGCGGGATTGGAAGAGGCGCGTATCCGCGTGCGCGGCGGATGAAGTATGGCAAATCGTGGATTTTGGTGAGCACCGAATCGTCGATGCGCGTTTCAATTGGACGGTCGTGCAGCAGGAAGGCATCGGCGATTTTGCCAAGCCTCGTGAGGGCATTTTCGTTTTCGGTCACGATAGGTTCTTCGCTCAGGTTACCGCTGGTCATTACCAAAACTTCAGGATAATTGTCTGATTTTTCGAGCAAAATGTAATGGAGAGGAGTGTAGGGCAGCATGAAACCAAGCGTGTTTTGGTCGGGAGCGACGATTGCAGCCAATGCTCTGCCTCGCTCGGTCAGGTCCAGCACAACTACAGGTGCCTGGGTTGAACGCAACAGTTCTTCTTCTTCAGCAGAGACCTCGGCAAATTGCCTGATGGTTTCAAGGTCAAAGCTCATCAAAGCGAAAGGTTTGCCGCTGCGGCGTTTTCTCAGCCTGAGTTCCGCAACCGCCTTGTTGTTATGGGCATCGCAGGCAAGGTGGAAGCCACCAAGACCCTTCAGCGCCATGATCTTGCCATCTGCAAGCATTTGGCGGGCAGACGGTATCGCGGTTTCTCTTTCTGCTTCGATTTTGTCGCCGACCTGCAGCCAGATATGCGGTCCGCAGACCGGGCAAGCCACCGGCTGGGCATGAAAGCGGCGGTCGGAGGGATTGTGATATTCACCAAAGCAGTCAGGGCAAAGCGGAAATTCTGCCATGCTGGTGTTTGGGCGGTCATAAGGGATGCGTTTGACGATTGAGAATCTTGGTCCGCAGTTGGTGCAATTAATAAACGGGTAGCGATATCGCCGGTCCGAGGGCTCAAACAACTCCCCCAGGCAATCTGGACATACATTCAGATCGGGTGATACCGGCATGAAATCAGCGGGGTCATCAAAGCTCTCGATGATCTCAAAGGTTTCAAAGGGGTGGGTAGGAGCGTCTGTGACCTGGAAGGAATGGATCTGAGCCATGTGAGGTGGCTTTTCCTGTAGATCACATATGAATGTGTCCACTGCATCAGGCTCACCATGCAACTCAATCTCGACCCCATGGGCAGAATTTAGGACCCAGCCGGTCAGTGCATGCCTTTGCGCATAGCTATAAACTGTTGGTCGGAAACCAACACCCTGAACGATGCCTTCAACCAGCACCCGTTTATTGATCTTGCTCATTTATGCCTGATTTTCACTCACCTTTTCTTCAAGCCAGGCAAGCCATTGGTCGAAGCCCTCGCCGGTTTTGGCGCTAACCGCAAAAGTTTTCAGACCGGGATTGAGAATCTCGACGCCTTCGCGGAAGTAATCCATATCAAAATCGAGGTGGGGCAGGAGGTCGGTCTTGTTAATGATCAAAACATCGATGCCACGATAGATGTTTGGATATTTATAGGGTTTGTCATCTCCTTCGGGCGTTGATGAGATAAGAATATTTGCGTGATTTCCCAGGGCGAAGCCAGCCGGGCAAACCAGGTTGCCGACGTTTTCAATAAGCAGCAAATCAATATCCTGAAGGTCGAGCTGGTCGATCGCCAGTCCGACCATGTTGGCATCCAGGTGGCAGTCGCCGCCGGTGTTGATTTGTACTGCCGGCATACCAGCAGCCGTGACTTTATCCGCATCGATGGTTACCGGGGCTGTGTCGCCCTCAATAACGCCCAGGCGCATATTCTCGGGCAGCCCCTTGATGGTTTGGAGGATGAAGGTGGTTTTGCCAGCACCAGGAGATGCCATTACGTTGATGGCAAAAACCTGGTTTTGGTCTAATTTTTGGCGGTTTTGTTGGGCTAATTGCTCGTTGGAATCCATGATTCGCTTGACGATCTCAACTCGTTGTTTCATTGTTGTTTGCTTCCTCTTTTATTATTTCGATATTATCTACCTGGAATTCTTCTCCGGAAAGAATGGTCAAATTGATACTGTGGCAGTTGGGGCAGGGGGTCAACTCGTCTGTCAGCATAAACTTGGTATCGCAATTAAGACATTTAAGCGTTGCGGGAAGG
>JAAYZW010000155.1 GCA_012514645.1 Chloroflexota bacterium | reverse complement strand
CTTCACCCGAGACCATCGGAGCGCCAAGTGGGTTGGCTGGTGTGCAAAGCGTGCCAAAAGCAGGACAGTCGATCGGTTTGGCTGTGCCTCGCAAGACAGAACCGGCGATACAGATTGGAGATTCCTGTACTTGGGCAAGCTGAATGTCAAAGCGGGTGCTGGCATCGAATTGCTTGTAGTTGTCGTTCAAGCCTAAACCTGATAGCGGGATATTACCAATGCCGCGCCACTGCCTGTCAACCGGTTTGAAAACCTGGTTAATCATTGACTGGGCGACCAGGTTGCCTTCGCGGGTGACATAGCGGGCATAAGCGTTTTCAACTTCGTAACGACCCCCCTCAAGCTGCCGGACGGACATCAAAATGCCCATCGCCAGGTCGAGCGCTTCGAAACCGGTCACGACAATCGGTGTCTGATATTGCCGGGCGATCGGTTCGTACTGCCAGTAACCCATGATCGCGCAGACATGCCCGGCAGCCAAAAAAGCATTAATCTGGTTTTCAGGGCTGGATAAAATGGCGTCCATGGCAGGAGGCACCAACACGTTGGCTGGCAGAATCGAGAAGTTATCGAGATGGTTTTTTTCTGCGTGCAACACACTCGCTGCAATCGCGGGTACTGTCGTCTCAAACCCAACAGCGAAGAAAACCACCTGTTTTTCGGGGTTTTCTTTCGCCAGTTTCACTGCGTCCATCGGCGAGTAAACCACGCGCACATCAGCGCCCTTAGCTCTGGCTCCAAAAAGGTCTGTGCTTGAACCGGGGACGCGGAGCATGTCGCCAAAACTCGCGAAAATCACATCAGACTGCATCGCAATCTGCAGCGCGTGTTCAACGATCTCCAGCGAGGTTACGCAAACCGGGCAGCCCGGACCATGGACCAGGTTTATATTTTCGGGCAGCAGCTGATCCAAGCCATACTCCATAATCGAATGAGTTTGCCCACCGCAGATTTCCATGATGTTCCATGGGTGCGTGGTGACACGGCGAATCTCCTCCATGACCGCTTTGGTTTGGCGGATCGATTCGGAGCTGACCTTATTTGTCATCTGGTCGGTCTCCGTAAAAATCCTGGTTGAAAGCTTCGAGTTCTTTCAGAATCCTCATGGTTTCGCTGGCTTCCTCATTTGTCAGGACGTTAAGCGCAAAGCCGGCATGCACCAACACATACTGACCGATCTGCGCTTCGGGGGTTGTGGCGATGCAGACTTCCTGGACCACACCGTCAAAATCGATTTTGGACATCAAGGTCCCATCAACCTCATAGATTTCTATTACTTTACCGGGTATTCCCAGGCACATAGTTACTCCTTAATTATTCCCGTTTGGTACAGGGCGGTTAACAGCTGCCCGAGGGCGACTCCTCCGTCATTGGTTGGCACCTGGTGGTGCCACAACGGGACAAAACCTGCCAATTTAAGGCGGGGAATGATTCTGTTGATCAATCGTCTATTCTGCCACACTCCGCCAGAAATTGCCACAGTATTCAATGATGTCTCAACTCGCAAACGTTGCGCAGCCTGGACACCAAGGTTGACGACGGCGTTATGAAACCGGGCAGAGATGGTGGCTAGTGATACATTAGCCTTCAAATCAGAGATGATCTGAGCGAACAACGGTTCCAGAAGAATTTGGCTGCCTTCGATGGCGAATTGATAGGAAGACTCCTCGTCGGGGTCCGCAATCGATTCCAGTTTGATTGCGTTTTGCGCCTCATAAGAGATTTCCTGATACAGACCAATCAAGGCTGCGATCGCGTCAAATAAGCGTCCCATGCTGCTGGTTTGAGGGGTGTTGAAGCCAGTGTTGACCTGGTTGAACAAGACCTGCTGCTCGATTTCGTCCAGATAGTTCAAAGGGGCGAGCCCTTCAGCCAGGTGAAGCAGCCCAAATTTCTGTAAATAAGCCAGGGCAAGCCGGGCGGGTTTGCGGATGGAGACATCCCCGCCTGGCAGGGGGGCATGCTCCAGGTGATATCGGCGCTCAAAGCCTGAATAATTTGCCACAAAAATTTCTCCGCCCCAGATGGCGCTATCACTGCCATAACCAGTGCCGTCAAATGCCAATCCGATTACTGGTTCATCGGTTTTCCAACCGTTTTCCGCCAGGCAAGCGCTAATGTGGGCGTGGTGGTGCTGCACCATAACCAGCGGAAGGCTTTCGCGAACCGCGCGCTGCTGAGCGTAGCGGGTTGCCAGATAGTCGGGGTGGAGGTCAGCGGCGATCATCTCGGGTTTAATCCGGAAGATCTCCTGGTAATGGAGAATTGCCTTTTCGAAAGCGATCAGCGTTTCCTGGTTTTCGAGGTCACCAATGTGATGACTGAGGAAGGCGTAGTGGTCGCGTGAAAGTGCGAAGGTGTTTTTGAGGTGCGTGCCGGTCGCCAGTATTGTTGAAGCTTTCATTGGGAGCGGGATTGGCAGAGGCGCGTATCCGCGTGCGCGGCGGATGAAGTATGGCAAATCGTGGATTTTGGTGAGCACCGAATCGTCGATGCGTGTCTCAATTGGACGGTCGTGCAGCAGGAAGGCATCGGCGATTTTGCCAAGCCTCGTGAGGGCATCTTCGTTTTCGGTCACGATTGGTTCTTCGCTCATATTACCGCTGGTCATTACCAAAACTTCAGGATAATTGTCTGATTTTTCGAGCAAAAGATAATGGAGAGGAGTGTAGGGCAGCATGAAACCAAGCGTGTTTTGGTCGGGAGCGACGATTGCAGCCAACGCCTTGCCGCGCTCGGTCAGGTCCAACACGACCACAGGTGCCTGGGTTGAACGCAACATTTTTTCTTCTTCAGCAGAGACCTCGGCGAATTGCCTGATGGTTTCAAGGTCAAAGCTCATCAGAGCGAAAGGTTTGCCGCTGCGGCGTTTTCGCAGCCTGAGTTCCGCAACCGCATTGATGTTATGGGCATCGCAGGCAAGGTGGAAGCCACCAAGACCCTTCAGCGCTATGATCTTGCCATCTGCAAGCATTTGGCGGGCAGACGGTATCGCTGTTTCTCTTTCTGCTTCGATTTTGTCGCCGACCTGCAGCCAGATATGCGGTCCGCAGACCGGGCAAGCCACCGGCTGGGCATGAAAGCGGCGGTCTGAGGGATCGTGATATTCACCAAAGCAGTCAGGGCAAAGCGGAAATTCCGCCATGCTGGTGTTTGGTCGGTCATAAGGGATGCGTTTGACGATTGAGAATCTCGGTCCGCAGTTGGTGCAATTGATAAACGGGTAGCGATATCGCCGGTCCGAGGGCTCAAACAGCTCCCCCAGGCAATCTGGACATACATTCAGATCGGGTGATACCGGCATGAACTCCGCGGGGTCATCATAGCTGTCGATGATCTCAAAGGTCTCAAAGGGATGGGTAGGAGCGTCTGTGACCTGGAGGGAATGGATCTGAGCCATGTGAGGTGGCTTTTCCTGTAGATCGCCCATGAATGCGTCCACTGCATCAGGCTCACCATGCAACTCAATCTCGACCCCATGGGCAGAATTTAGGACCCAGCCGGTCAGCTTATGCCTTTGCGCATAGCTATAAACTGTTGGTCGGAAACCAACACCCTGAACGATGCCTTCAACCAGCACCCGTTTATTAATTTTGCTCATTTATGCCTGATTTTCACTCACCTTTTCTTCAAGCCAGGCAAGCCATTGGTCGAAGCCCTCCCCGGTTTTGGCGCTAACCGCAAAGGTTTTCAGACCGGGATTGAGAATCTCAACGCCTTCGCGGAAGTAATCCATATTAAAATCGAGGTGGGGCAGGAGGTCGGTCTTATTGATGATCAAAACATCGATGCCACGATAGATGTTTGGATATTTATAGGGTTTATCATCTCCTTCGGGCGTGGATGAAATAAGAATATTTGCGTGATTTCCCAGGGCGAAGCCAGCCGGGCAAATCAGGTTGCCGACGTTTTCAATAAGCAGCAAATCAATATCCTGAAGGTCGAGCTGGTCGATCGCCAGTCCGACCATGTTGGCATCCAGGTGGCAGTCTCCGCCGGTGTTGATCTGTACTGCTGGCATACCGGCAGCCGTGATTTTATCCGCATCGATGGTTACCGGCGCAGTGTCGCCTTCAATAACGCCCAGACGCATATTCTCTGGCAGCCCCTTGATGGTTTGGAGGATGAATGTGGTTTTGCCAGCGCCGGGAGATGCCATTACGTTGATGGCAAAAACCTGGTTTTGGTCTAATTTCTGGCGGTTTTGTTGGGCCAATTGTTCGTTGGAATCCATGATTCGCTTGACGATCTCAACTCGTTGTTTCATTGTTGTTTGCTTCCTCTTTTATTATTTCGATATGATCTACCTGGAATTCTTCTCCGGAAAGAATGGTCAAATTGATACTGTGGCAGTTGGGGCAGGGGGTCAACTCGTCTGTCAGCATAAACTTGGTATCGCAATTAAGACATTTAAGCGTTGCGGGAAGG
>JAAYZW010000154.1 GCA_012514645.1 Chloroflexota bacterium | reverse complement strand
TAACGACCAGAATAATAGTATGCCAAATAAGGACCTACCTGGTACCAGGTAATGCGCCAGGGTCGCTGACCGGGCTCAAGCTGGCTATAAACCAAAAATGCCTGGTCATAAACCTGGGCTGCTGCCAGGTAGTCTCCCTGTTCAACCAGGACTGAACCTTTACTGTAGAGTGCAAAGAACAGGTCTTGCCCATCAACCTGGGTAATTCTGTTTTCGAGCTTAGCCAGGGTGTTTTCGAGATTTTGTGCAGAGTCGGAGTCTTCACCTAATAAAGCCAGAACTTCATCCTCATGCTCAAGTGGGTAAATCACCAGGTAAATACCGTCAAAATGCCACCAATCACGCTCCAGTTCTGCATAGGTCATGCTCATGATGCCCAACAGTGTATCTGGAATCTGGACTGTCTGTGTGGAGTCATCATAAGCGGTCACGATGCTGTAATGCCCCATCCAGCCTTGTTCCTCATCAGTGTGCCCACGTTCGAGCAAAACAGGAAAACCATTCGAGAGCAGCCGCTTAACGATTTCCATGTCACCGCCATAGCGTAGTTGCCCTTTCAGGTTTGTGTTCGCCTCAGCGTAATCAAGCATCTCTTGCAGCATGACGTTTCGATCATCTTTGTGTGTTTTCAGGGCGTCTTCGGTGATGTGCTGATTGGTAGGCCAGCCCCAGTAGGTAATATTCATCGAAAGATTCGCCGGACCACAGTTGTTCATCGTCTGGTATTCAAGACCCATGCCTTCCAGCACGAAACTTGCCGGAACGGGGAAGGGTGTGCTGGTAGGAGCCGGTGTTTCTTGCACCACGTCGGTTTCCTGGGCTATTGCTGCTGGTGTCTCAATCGTTGCGGTTGGCGCCATGGCAGTCAGCGTGGCAAACACATCCGCGCTGATCGTCCCTTGCTGTGACGGACCAAAAACGTTTTCGGTCGGCGGGTTTAAGCGATAATAGATCGTGGAATACAGGCTGCGAACGCGTGTGTTCACTGCCGGGATCTGTATGGCAGCCAGGGCAACCAGTATGACCGCGAACACGATAGCCAGGTAGAACCAGGTTTTCCGCCATAAAGAGGCAGGGCGGATTTTTTTCTTCATCTCATCTGTCGATTTTGACATAAGTTTTCTCTTTAATCGTTCTTAGGGTGTCACGCCCAGAGCTGCCAGCTCTTCCACAGCAGGGGTCCAGCCGGGGTGCCATTCGAGCGCCCGCTTGAAATCCCAGATGGCAGCTTCGGTGTTGCCGAGGGCAACATTGGCGCGGCCGCTCCACAAAAAGGTTTCTGGTAGAGCTGGTTCAGGGGTGTCGGTGATGGTTTTAAAGGTCAGGCTAACAATTGACTGATATCGCCCGGTGTAATAGTAGGCTTCGTAAGGTCCAACCTGATACCAGAGCATTCGCCAGGGACGGTCATAAATTGGTAGCCAGTTATAAACCGCAAAAGCGTTGTCGAAAGCCTCGGCGGCTGCTACGTAGTCTTTCTTCATTACCAGCAGTTCGCCCAGGCTGTAATAGGCAAAATATTGTTCCGACCGATCAACTTTTTCTGCACGCTCGCGAAATTTATCGAGAGTTCGGTCGATGTTATACGCCTCATCAGCATCCGCACCGAGCATGCCTAAAACCTCTTCGCGTTCTTCGGGTGGGAAGATGACCATATAAGTGCCATGGAATTCATCCCAGAATCTTTGCAATTCGTCGTATGGAATCCAGAGATAACCATTGTTGGTGTCGGGTATATGAACAGCGCCCTGGGCATCGTCATAACCATCGACGACCCCATAGTGACCCATCCAGCCGTCCTTACGGTTGACGTAACCCCGTTCGACAAAAACCGGGTAACCAGCTGCGACCAATTCCTTGAGCAGTTCGACCGTCCCACCATAACGCAGGATGGCGTCCTGTGCGGTATTTTCGATTACATAACCGAGCAATTCTTTGGGTGTCACGTTGCGGTCTTCGACTCGTGGTTTGACAATTTTTTCGATGTCGTACTGCTCGCCTACCCAACCCCAATAGCGCAGGTTAAGTGCCAGGGTTGCCGGACCACAACTGTTGAAGCGCTGGTATTCCTGTACAATCCCTTCCAGTTTGACAGCAGTAGGAATCGCCGTAGGTGCTGGCGTTGCGGTGGCTGTTGGTGGCAAAACTGCCGCGATCTCGCGAGTGGGCGTGGGGCTTGGCATGAGTGTCGCCGTTGGTGCAAGTGCGGTTAGCGTTGCGGCAACTTCGACGTTCATGGTCGCTTCGGCAGCGACCTCAAAGTCAGATTCTGCCGGTGGTTTGAAGAAATAAAAGATCTTTGAACGCAGCGAGGTAATGTGATAGTAAGCCCGGTTTTGAATTGAAGGGATCTGGTACAGCGCGATTGCGACGACTACACCAACAACCAGAACCGCCAGCGCGATCAGCCAACCCCGGCGTGGTCTTTTTGTTTTTGCGGGTATTGTGCCTTGCGTGTGTTGTTTTTCGGGAGCTGCTTGTTCGCCTGG
>JAAYZW010000153.1 GCA_012514645.1 Chloroflexota bacterium | reverse complement strand
GTGGTCATGCCATGAGAGCGCAGCAGCCTGATTTTTTCCGCCAGGGAATCGTCGTTGGTGGTCAGCATGCCCCCTTCTGCGGTGGTCATATTTTTATTGCCAAAAAAGCTGTAACAGCCGATGTCACCCCAGGTTCCCAGCGCTTTGCCCTGAAAGCTGGCACCAACTGCGTGTGCTGCGTCTTCAATCACAGCCAATCCCCGCTCTTTGGCTATGCGCATTATTGCGGGCATGTCGCAGGCAAAACCAGCATAATGCATAACCATGATCGCCCTGGTGTGCTCGGTGATGGCTGCTTCAATCGCGTTCGGGCAAATGCAAAGCCAGTCGTCGCTCTCGATATCGGCGAAGACCACTTTAGCGCCGGTGTAGCGGATTGCGTTGGCGGTGGCGACGAAAGTCAGTGAAGGCGAAATGACTTCATCGCTGGGTCCAATTCCGAGCGCCAGGCATGCCAGATGCAGCGCCGCTGTGGCGTTATTGACCGCCAGGGCATGCTTCGCGCCGGTGAAAGCGGCAAATTCGCTTTCGAAAGCCTGGGTTACCGCCCCCATGGTCAGCCAGCCTGAGCGTAAAACCTCAAGCACAGCCGATTCCTCTTCTGCTCCAAGCTTTACATCAGCTAACGGTACTCGCCAATCCATTGTTACTCCGCCAAAAACTGCGAACGCATATTTTCAAAATCGTCATTCGCTTCCATAAAATCTTCGGTGTTTCCAAGGTCACGCCAATAGCCATCATAAGGATAGCATATCACCTTTTCTCCAGCTGCCAGAAGCGTATTGACCAGGGTGGGAAAATCAAAATATTCTCCCCTGGGGATAAATTGCAGCACATTGGGTTCAAAGACATAGACACCCATACTCACCAAAAAATCCTGGATAGGTTTCTCAATATATCCAGTGACCTGGTGCGAGTTCTTTTCGTGTTCGATCACACCCAGGTTGACTTTGTGGGTGCGCTGGTGGCTGGCGATCGTGCAAATCGCTTTTTGCTCTTTGTGAAAAGCGGCCAGCTCATTGATATCGAGTAACGTCAGAATATCACCATTACAGACCAAAAAAGTGTCGGTCAGACCATCGATGAATGCAAGCGGACCAACCGTGCCAAGTGGTTTTTCCTCGAGGGCATAATCAATCTTGAGTTTGTATTGCGAGCCATCTTTGAAGTAGGATTGCATCAATCCGGCCAAATGACCGACAGCCAGGGTGACCTCCTTAATCCCAGCACGCCCCATCTGCCTCAACAAAATCTCGAGGATGGGGTGATCTCCGATGGGCATCATCGGTTTGGGAAGGATGTAGGTATAAGGGGCAAGCCTGGTGCCTTTACCGCCTGCTAAAACAACTGCTTTCATTAATTCACCATTTTCATATTGAAACTGAAAATCCTGATTTATCGATTGTATTCATCCGGGAGATAGCGGTCAAGATTTTTACGGATCCATTCGACCGTTTTCGCCAGACCTTCTTCAAGCGAAACCTGGGGTTGCCAACCAAGTTCACGCTTCGCCAGCGAGTTATCGGAAAGCAGCCTGGTTACCTCAGATTTTTCAGGTCTGATACGTTCCTGATCAATGATGATCTCAGGTGTAATCCCCAGATAAGCAAACACCATCTGTGCGACCTCTCCGATGGTAACATCGATGCCAGTGCCAAGGTTGTAGACTTTCCCATCCCACTGGCTGTGGGCAGCAGCCGCCAGGAAGCCATTGACCGTATCGTCCAGAAAGGTAAAATCACGCCTGGCTTCAAGGTTGCCGAGATGGATTTGGTCTGAAGTCAGCGCCTGGCTGATGATGGTTGGAATGACCGCCCGGTTGCTCTGGCCGGGTCCGTAGGTATTGAAGGGACGCACGGTTACCGAGGGGACGTCAAAACTGCGATAGTAACTTTCGACCAGTTTGTCGGCTGCGATTTTGCTGGCAGAATAGGGTGATTGCGCCTGTAGAGAGTGCTGCTCGTCGATTGGCACACGCAAGGCGCTGCCGTAAACCTCGCTGGTTGACGTGTGAATTAGTTTGACTTGCTTATTCCGGCAGGCTTCAAGCACATTCAATGTTCCAAGGATATTCGTCTGAACAGTTTCAACCGGGTGGATATAGGAATAAGGAATCGAGATCAGCGCGCCAAGGTGGAATACGGTATCAATATCATCGAGGGCGTCATCTAC